>DATLQY010000376.1:0-3313 GCA_035534975.1 Pirellulales bacterium | reverse complement strand
GACGTGATCAAGGCCAGCGGCTACCGGATTTCACCGTTCGAGGTCGAGAGCTGTCTTGCCGAACACCCCGCCGTGCTCGAATCGGCGGTCGTTTCCAGTCCCGACCCGGTTCGTGGCAGCGTCGTCAAGGCCTTCGTCGTGCCGCGATCGGGCTTTGAGCCGTCGGAAGACCTGGCGCTTGAACTGCAAAACTGGGTCAAGGAGCACGCGGCGGGCTACAAGTACCCGCGCAAAGTTGAGTTCGTCACCGAGTTGCCCAAGACCGCCAGCGGCAAGATCAAGCGACGACAGTTGCGGCAGAGGGAGTTTGGCGAATAGACAAGCGGCGGCATCGCGTAGAACGGAATTCATTCCGTTTGCCGGTCGTAAGCACCCCTTGACTTCCGACTAACCCGTTTTGCACTTCCGTTTTGGCACAATTGTGCTAGAATACAAATTGGACGGATGATCACCGCCTACGACGTGCCTGAGCCTTGGAAGTGATTTCATGAAGCCAACGATCAAGCCAAAACGCACCGCCGAACAACAGGCCGAGGAGCACGACACGCGCCGCCAGCATGCTACGAACCCAGTTCCCAGACGGCCGGAGGGCGCAATCAATCAACGGAGTTTCGCGGCCATATTGAGCCTGATGGCGAGGTTCAAAGCTGAACGGGAAAGCCGGCAATTGACGCTGGCGGACGTCGCAGCGCGGATGGGGATCGACCCGCCGGCGCTCTCTCGCTTGGAAACGGGCAAGGTACTGAACCCCACGCTCGCGACGCTGCACAAATGGGCGGAAGCACTTGGGCAGAAGCTGGACGTTGATCTATCGTCATCATGATATGGTTTTCGTCACCGAGTTGCCAAGACCATCAGCGGCAAGATCAAACGTATCGGAATTCTCACGAATTCCGCTACGCGCAGCTCAGGCATTGACGATTCTCTCACGGCGCGCCGTTGCCCGCCACGGCTTCCGGCCGCCCGACGAAGTTTCCTTCGCGGAACGCGGCGGCCATGGCCAGCGGCACCTCGGCCTCGGCCAAGACGACGCGGGCCCGGTTCTCGGCCACCTTGGCCCGCATCTCCTGCTCGCGGGCGATCGCCACCGCGCGGCGTTCCTCGGCGCGGGCGCGGGCCACGCGTGTGTCGGCCTCGGCCTGGTCAGCCTGCAAGCGCGCGCCGATGTTCTCGCCCACCTCGATGTCGGCGATGTCGATCGACACGATCTCGAACGCCGTCTGCGCGTCGAGACCGCGAGCGAGCACCGCCTTGGAGATCAGATCGGGCTTTTCCATCACCAGGAAGTGGTCGGACGAGGAGCCGATGGCGGTGATGATCCCTTCGCCGACACGGGCGATGACCGTCTCCTCGGTCGCCCCGCCGATGAGCTGCTTGATGTTCGTCCGCACCGTGACCCGCGCCCGCACCCGCAATTCGACGCCGTTCTTTGCGATGGCGCTCAAGGTGGCCTTCTTCGATTTCTGCGGGTCGGGACAGTCGATCACTTTGGGAGAGACGCTGGTCTGCACGGCGTCGAGCACGTCGCGGCCAGCCAGGTCGATCGCCGCGGCCCGATCGAAGTCGAGATCGATATCGGCCCGGTGGGCCGCGATGATCGCCCGAATCACCCCCGGAACGTTACCGCCGGCCAGGTAGTGGGCCTCGAGCCGGCGGGTGTTGATACCGGCCGCGGGGTCGTTCGCGATGCCGGCCTGCATGGCCATGATCTTCGATTGCACGATCACCCGAGCGTTGACCTGCCGTAGGCTCATGCCCACCAGGCTGAAAAAACTCACCCGCGCGTTCGACATGTAGGCCTGAAACCAGATGTTGCCATACATCATCATCACCAGGCCAAGGGTCACCGCGAGGCCCGCCAGGAAGAAGAGGGCGATGACCCACAAGATCTGGTTCTCACTGATGGGCCCTGCGGCAAACAACCAGGCGGATTCGGGAAACATGCGGGATTTCCTAGGTTGAGAGAAACGGCGTAGCGGAATTCGCGGGGATTTCGGTCCGTGCCGTCGATCGGGTTATCGCCACCAGCATACTTGATTGGATGTCCAAAAACCAGCGTCCCTGGTTCCTGTTCGCTGTTACCTGACCCCTGTAACCTGGAATCTCTACTCGATCCAGCCGCCTCCCAGAACCCTGTCGTCGTCGTAGCAGACCACGGCCTGGCCTGGGGCCACGCCCATACGAGGTTCGTGCAAGGCGATATGCAGCCGGTCGCCCGCCAGCGGCTCGACGGTGGCCGGAACGGCATAACTGCGGTAACGCAACTGCACACGGCACTCGAACGCCTCGCAGGGCGGTTCGATGAGCCAATTCGCCTGACGGGCGGTGAGGCTTTGGCGGGCCAGTTCCTCGTGTCGGCCGATAACGACCCGTCGTGTGTCGCGCTCCAGCCGCACGACGTACCGCGGCTCGCCCAACGCAACGCCCAACCCCTTGCGCTGGCCGACCGTGAATCCTTCAATCCCATCGTGCCGGCCAACGACCGTGCCCTGGGTGGTGACGATCTCGCCGGAACGGTCCTCATCGCCGCGGCGCCGGCGGACGAATGCGGCGTAGTCGTCGTGCGGAACGAAACAGATCTCCTGGCTGTCGGGCTTATCAGCCACTTTCAGCCCGATTTGCTTTGCAATCTCGCGAATCGCCTCCTTGCGGTGGTTGCCGACCGGAAACAGCACGCGCGGCAGCGTGTCGCGGTCGATGCCAAAGAGCACGTAAGATTGGTCCTTCGTATCGTCGAGCCCGCGCCGCAGTGCCGGCAGGTCGCCCCGCGGCGGCAGTTGGCCCAGCGCCGGCACTACGCCGGTCGCGAGAGCTTCGAGGCGGGCATAGTGTCCGGTGGCGATGAATTCGGCCCCGACGCCGTCGGCGTAATCGCGAAGCCTGCCGAACTTGAGCCAGTTGTTGCACATCACACACGGGTTCGGCGTGCGGCCGGCGGTGTACTCGTCGACGAAGTAATCGATGATGCGGTCGAACTCTTCCTCGAAGTTGAGTGCGTAGAACGGAATATCGAGCCGGTCGGCGACGCGCCGCGCATCGGCGGCGTCGCTGGCACTGCAGCAGCCTTGCTTGTGGGCGGGATTGGCCGGCAAAATCGGCAGCAAGTCCGCCGGGGTGTCGGTACTCGTCCGGCAGGACGTTTCCAAGTGTTCGCCATGCCGCATGAAGAGCCCGATGACTTCGTGACCCGCGGCGCGCAGCAGGTGCGCGGCGACACTGCTATCCACCCCTCCCGACATGGCCAGTACGACACGTGACATGACGTAGAACGGAATTCATTCCGTTTCCCGTTACCATTCGATGACGCCATCAG
>DATLQY010000375.1:0-3335 GCA_035534975.1 Pirellulales bacterium | reverse complement strand
TGGCCGCTCCGCTAGCCGGCGCTAACATCTGCAGATACCGCCCCCCCCCACCGAGTGGCGTCCGCGCCGCCCAGGATAGCCGAGCCGTGATAGCTCCGCTTTCACTTTCGTCTTCGCCCGCGCGCGATAACAGCGGACGGTCGACGCGGTGAGACGCAGCTCATGTGACAATTGGACACTCGGTATGCTTCCCTCGGGAGAACAAGCGTCGGCGAGGAGAATGTAGCGCTCATGCTCGGAGAGGGACTTCATCGCCTCATGGAGCAGTGGCGAGAGCTCACAAGCGCTCACCGCACCGAAACCGCCATCGTCACCTGGCGATGTAGCCAAGGCGGCCAACTCGGACGTCGCGACGCTTTCCTCGCGCCCACGCTGTCGAAACGCGCCTGAGCGCGCGATCGTCACCGCTTCACGCTCGCTGATTCGCCATAACCATTTCTCAAGCGTTCCCTTGGACGAATTGAAGCTGGCGCGGTGCCGCCACGCGCGCCAGATCGAGGTCAGCACGATCTGCTCCGCCCTGTCAAGCTCCAGGGACGACCGGTACTTATGTCGCAGCCGCCGCGAAAGTTCCGCGGCGAATGTCGCCAGGATTTCCGTGACGACGCTGACGTCCCCGTCACGCAGCCGATCGCCGAGCGACACCCTTGGAGGCGCGTTCGGCATCGCTCCAAGACTTTCCGACTCGGCGGTTGCTCGTGCGGCACTAGGGGTTCGCCGCTTGTGCGACGCAGCCGCGTCGCCACCCGTCACGTCAAGCCGCCGCATTTCTA
Organism: Pirellulales bacterium; assembly: GCA_035534975.1. Lineage (GTDB taxonomy): Bacteria > Planctomycetota > Planctomycetia > Pirellulales > JAICIG01 > DATKSN01. The sequence goes on along the minus strand of DATLQY010000375.1, from coordinate 2,562 downwards.
CCTCCCGACCGACATGGAAATCTCGGCCGTTGGCGTGCTTGCCGTTACCGAATCGAAGAGAAAGGAACGAACAACAAGAAGGAAGTGCCGCGGCGTGGCTGTGTCGTTACAGGCCGCAACCCGCGCGTAAGTAGTATAACCGCGCGGTCAGTGCATTGCAACCGTTTTCGGACGCGTAGCTGAAGTCACAGAGATTCACGCCGTGCCGCCGCCCGAGCGGCCACGTAACCCGCGCCCAGCCACACCGCCAGCCGGCACAATCGCCGCGCGACGCCGGCATGGCGCCGCCAGGTTGCAAGGGCCAAAGGGGCCAAGAACGCCACGGCAAGCGGCCGCGACGCCGTGGCCAGGCCAACGACGAGCGCGACGCCGATCGTGGGCCACCGACGCTCTATCCCATACATGGCGATGACGGAGAGCGGCAGCAGAGTCAATTCGGAGTTATGGCGCACAGTAGCGGAACTCGTGGAAGTTCCGATCCACAACCTACGGCTCGGAATTCTCACCAATTCCGCTACGCGTTCGGCCCCACTTCAAAAGGCTCCGTTTCGGCCCAGTTCCGTCCGGTCTTCACGTCAACCTTCAAGGGTACCGACAGAATCTGCACGCTCGACATTTCTTCCCTGACGAGCGTCGCCAGACGATCGAGCTCATCGGGAGGAACTTCGAACACCAATTCGTCGTGGATTTGCAATAGCATCTTCGCGGCCAGCGCCTCGCGACGCAATCGGCGATGGATGGCGATCATCGCTTGTTTGATCAGGTCCGCCGCCGAACCCTGGATCACGGTGTTGATGGCTGTCCGCTCAGGTAGATTTCGCTGCCGAGAATCTCGCTGCCGAGAATCTCGCTGCCATGGGTCTCGCTGCCGACCGGCATTGGGGCGAACGCCTCGAATGGCCCGCCGGCGCCCCAGCACGGTACTAACATAACCCTTTTGCAGGCATTCCGCCAGTATTTTCGCCAGAAAAACTTCGATCCCCGGATAACGCTGGAAATAGCCGTCGATGAACGTTGCCGCCTGCTCCTGGGTGATTCCCAGCGTCTTGGCCAGGCCGAAGGGGCTTTGGCCGTAAATCACGCCGAAATTCACCGCTTTCGCGGTCCGCCGCATCTCGCGCGTGACCTGTTCCAAGGGTACGCCATACACCTGGCTGGCGACGCAAGCGTGAATGTCCTCATCGCCGGCGAAGGCCGCGCATAGGGTCTGGTCGCCCGAAAAATGCGCCAGCACGCGCAATTCGATCTGCGAGTAGTCGGCCGCCAAGAGCAGCCAGCCCTCTTGGCCGGGCAGGAACGCCGAGCGGATTTCGCGGCCGCTCTCGCTGCGAATTGGGATATTCTGCAGGTTCGGGTCGCTCGAACTCAGCCTGCCGGTCGCCGCCACCACCTGGTTGAACGAGGCGTGTACGCGCCCGGTGCGCCGATTGACCATGCCCGGCAAGGCGTCGACGTAGGTGTTCTTCAGCTTGGCAAACTGTCGGTACTCGATGATCTTGGCCGGCAGGGGGTGCAACCGGGCCAGTTCCTCGAGCACGTCGACGTCCGTGCTGGGCCCTGATTTCGTCTTCGTTTTCGACCGGACCGGCAGCTTCTGCTCGTCGAACAAGACTTGGGCCAATTGCTTGGGCGATGCGATGTTGAAGGGATGGCCGGCCAGTTCGTAGATGTCGGCCTCCAACCGTGTCAGCCGCTCGCCAAACTCGCGGCTCAGTTCGGCCAGCCGGCCGACGTCGACGCGAATGCCGTTCGACTCCAATTCGACAAGCACCTCGATCAGCGGCAGCTCCAGCGTTTCGAACACCTCGACCAGTTGGTTCTCGGTCAGCTTGTCGGCCAGAGGCGGCCGCAGCCGCCAGGCCACCAGCGCGTCTTCGGCGGCGTAGTCGGCGATCGCCGCCAGCGGCACCGCGTCCATCCGCTTCTGGTTCTTTCCCTTGCCGATCAGGGACTCGATCTTGATGTTCGTGTGCCGCAAGTAGCGCTCGGCTAATTCATCGAGACTGTGGTTCCGCTCGCCGGCGTCGAGCAGGTAGCTTGCCAGCATCGTGTCGAACTCAATACCCGCCAGCTCGACGCCGGCCCTCCGAAGCACGATCATGTCGAATTTCAGGTTCTGGCCAATCTTGCCTATGGCGGGGTTTTCCAGCACGGGCTTGAGCGCTTCCAGCGTCGCCGCTGGATCGAGTCTTGGCTCGCCCGGCGCGGCGAGGACCGGAACGTAATATGCCTCGGCATCTTCCCAGGCGAACGAGTACCCGACGATCTCGGCCGCTGTGGGCGAGACGCTCGTGGTTTCGGTATCGATCGAGATTCGCGCTTCACGCGACATTGCGTTGACCAGTGTGGCCAGCTTGTCGGGCGTGTCGATCACCTGGTATTTTGGATCTTGGATCTTGGAGCTTGCATTCGAGGGTGCCGATTGTGGATTGGAGGCGGAAATGAATTGCGGATGGGCGACTGCCGAATCGTGATTAGGGTTGACGGATGATTCCTGCCGCCCCGCCAACGGTTTGGCCTGCTCGATGAGCCGGTGGAACCCGAATTCGCCAAACAGCTCCC
>DATLQY010000374.1:0-5477 GCA_035534975.1 Pirellulales bacterium | reverse complement strand
TCCGGCGGCTCTTCGTACACGGGTGCTCGGTCAAGCCGAGGTTACGGCACATGAACACCGTCCTTACCGGAACAGGTCTCCCTACGTCACGTCACCGAACCTTTCGACCATTCCGCCTCCAACCACCCCTTGTCGCCATGGTCCTTGGTCAGGTTTCGAGACCACAGAGTGTCAGAGCTGCGTCCCGAGCGAGCCTGCCCATTTCTTGAGCACGCATCGGCGACCGAAAGCCCTGCCTTGAACGGCCGCCTTTGATAAATACATCGGCTGAAAATGTGTTTTCTATCGAATAATTTGGCTTATTTTATTCCCTTCTGGCATTGCCGAATCGGTCGGCTCTCCAACCCCATGTGCCCCGCGAAATGGGAGAGTGGGCAATTCCCAGCGAATGGCTTAAAACGGCGCCTCCGAGAGCTGTATCCGCCAGCGCCCGTTAAACACCTTGAAACCTCGGTCGACGTCACCGAGATTTCAAGGTAGACTGAAGGGATGTTTGGACGCCATCGAGAGCTGCGAACGTTGCGGGACTTGCTGCGCGATTTTCGCGTCGTGGGGCTGGTCGGCGTGCGGCAGGTCGGCAAAACCACGTTGGCCCGCGCCCTGGCAGACCATGCGCGAGGGCCGGCAACGTACTTCGATCTGGAAAACCCGCGCGATCTGGCGCGTCTGGCCGACCCTCTGCTGGCGTTGAACGACTTGAAAGGATTGGTCGTCCTCGATGAGATCCAGCGCCGGCCGAACCTCTTTACCGTGCTCCGCGTGCTCGCTGATCGGCCGCGTCCACAGGCCCGTTTTCTCGTTTTGGGAAGTGCTTCCCCCGATTTGCTGCGTCAGAGCGCCGAATCCCTCGCGGGCCGCATCGCTTACCACGAGCTCGGCGGCCTGGGGCTCGACGACGTGGAGGCGGCCAACCACGCGCGCTTGTGGCTGCGCGGCGGATTGCCTCGTTCGTACCTGGCCGCCTCGCACTCAAAAAGCGGGACCTGGCGGAGACAGTTCATTCGCACCTTTCTGGAGCGCGATCTGCCTCAGCTTGGCCTGGCGATCAGCAGCACCACGCTGCGCCGATTCTGGACGATGTTGGCCCACTATCATGGACAAACCTGGAATGCTTCCGAATTTGCGCGCTCGTTCGGCGTGGCGGACACGACCGTCCGGCACTATCTCGATGTGCTGACGGCGGCGCTGGTCCTGCGCCAGTTACCCCCCTGGTTCGCGAACATCGGCAAGCGGCAGGTCAAAGCCCCCAAGGTGTACATCCGCGACAGCGGCCTGCTGCACGCGTTGCTCGATATCGGCACGCACGAGGACTTGGAATGCCACCCCAAGGTGGGAGCTTCGTGGGAAGGGTTCGTGCTGGATCAGCTCATCTGCCGTCTGGGGGCCGAACCGGGGGAGTGCTACTTCTGGGCCACTCATGGCGGCGCCGAACTCGATCTTTTGGTCGTTCGCGGGCGTAAGCGGCTGGGATTCGAAATCAAGCGGACCAGCGTCCCTGGGTTGACGCCGTCGATGCGCAGCGCCCTGGCCGATCTGAACCTCACGCGGCTCGACGTGGTTCACGCGGGCGACTCGACGTTTCCCTTGACGAAGGAAGTCCGCGCCGTGGCGTTCCGACGGCTCCTCGACGACGTTTCGCCGCTTGCACGGTGATTAGCCTTGGTTGGGCCGACCGGGCTTACCACGATGGAGCCGTGTCTTCGCGACGATCATCGACGGACAAGGTGCGTGAGCACTTTCGTGTCTACTTGAGTCGTGACCCAAAGGGCGTGAAGGCAAGTGGTTTCGGGCGCTTCTGGCATTGAAGAAACCTTGGCTGGGCTCGAATTGACGCAGTGCGGACCTATCCAACCTGCCCCGCCGGCGATATGCTTGGATCAGCCGTTCACCCCAGCACTCGATGGCTGCGAGGGTCGAACTTGCCACCCGCTCACCCTTGACAGGAGTACGTTCCATGGTTGCCCGACTGACTGGGATTGTCACCGCTTGCGTTCTGACCGTGTGCCTCGTGGGCTGCGGCAACTCGGACAGCCCCAAACCCAACGTCAAACCCGATACCAATGTTCCGGAAACCAGGGCCACCCTCAAACCGGCTGTCGGTGACACGGCAACAACCGCTGGCGGCCAGGCCGTACCGGACGTCGACGCCGGCACCCCGGCTGGCGAGACCCAACCTGCCGACGAGACCGAGCCGGCCGACGCCGACTCCAAATGGGCCGATCATACGCAGAAGCTGCCGTTCATCATCGGTTACGAAAACGGCCTGGCTGAGGCGAAGGCCAAGGACAAACCGCTCATGTTGTTCGTCACCACAACGTGGTGCGGCTGGTGCAAGAAGCACGCCGAGGAGAACTTCAACGATGATTCGGTCAAGGCCCTGCTCGACAAGTTCGTGCTGGTGATCGTCGATGGTGACACCGAGCCCGACGCGATGACGAAGCTGGGCGCCACGGAGGGCTTCCCGCACCTGATTTTCCAGTCGACGTCGGGCGAAAAGCTGGGTGAGCAGGTCGGCTACTCACCTGTCGACGAGTTCAAGAAGGTCGTCGAAGACGCCCTGGCGAAGGCCGGCAAGGCCTGATTCGGCGATCGTGGTAGCTCCGTCTGGCCAAGCCCGGCCGCGGAACTCAACGGTCAAATCGGCCACGCGTGGCCGATTCGGAGCAGGCACAGGGTCGATCGAGGAGAGGTGACGCATGAGATTCTCGTTGACACAACGCGGCGTGGTACTTGCGGTGCTTGGTCTCGCGGTCGCATGCCTGGGAACAACCCAGCGGATTTCCAAGGCGACGGTGGACGATGATCTGAAGGTCGGGACCCTACGCGTGGGAAAGATCCTGTTCCTCGGAAACAGCATCACATTGCACGGTCCCGCACCTTCCATCGGTTGGACTGGCGACTGGGGCATGGCCGCCAGTGCTCGCGACAGGGACTATGTCCATCAGTTGTTGGACCGGATCTCGAAGTCGGCCGGCGGAACGCCTGAAGTGATGATCCGCAATATCGCCGACTTCGAACGGCAACTGATCGACTTCGACCTAGCAGAAGCCTTGAACCAAGAGCTGGCCTTCGAAGCCGACGTGGTGATTCTCGCGATTGGCGAGAATGCCTCGTCCCCGAAGACAGACGAAGCTCGCAAGCGATTCAGTGACACCCTGGAGAACCTGCTCGGTCGGCTTGACCAACATGGGCATCCGAAGCTTTTTGTTCGCAGTCAGTTCTGGCCGGATGAGGAAAAAGACCGACTCTTGAAGAAGGCCTGCGCCAACGCCGGGGGAATTTTCGTGGACATCGGAAAGCTGGGAACCGATCCGGCGAATTCTGCCCGCTCGGAGCGTCAGATTGATCATGAGGGAGTCGCTGGCCATCCCGGCGACAAGGGTATGGCCGCCATCGCCGACGAACTGTGGAAGGCCATGAGGCAAACGGGCGGTGCGAAGAACTGAAGGAATGTTGCGCGATTACGGGTTTCTTCGTAAGAGGCCTGGGGCTCGCCCCCTGGAGTTTCACGTTGGCATCTAGAGCCAAAGCGGTTGCATTCCTGTCGTCCGTGTCGCCTCGCAGGCCGCCGAAGGCGGCCTGCGAGGCGACACGGACGAAAGCAGGTAAGCCAGCGAGCCTGCGTATCTAGAAACGAGCGTGAATCTCCAGGGGACAAGCCCCTGCCCTCAAAAAGATGTGTAGTACAAACGGAAGTACGGGTGGTGGTGGCGGAAAAAGAACTGGCTGGCACTGTTCCCATGCCGGCGGTCCAACCAGCCACCCACGGCCACGATTGCCGTGAGCACGAACAGGCTTCGCAGGCGGAATTGTGGGCGTGGCATCGGTCGATTGGATCGGGCCTAGCGAATCAGCGTCAGGAATAAACAGCACGTTACGACAATCGGGATCGTCATTGCATCAAGGGCACACTGAACCGGGCTATCATGGCCGCACAAGAAGCCGCCCCCCAATCCCAAGCAAGCGCAGCCCCCGCAAAGAGCGGCGCCGAAAGACAGAATTCCATAAAATCCAACGTCCGTTGGTGCGGACATTAACGTTGCACAACATCGCAGTAGGAAGGCGGCTACTGAGAATGCCGCCACGGAATACAACAAGTCCATCAAGCTGAACTGGAATCTGGTGCGGGCCATCGCCCAATTCTACCATCCGCCCGCTCCGCTGGAACCAGCACGATGCCAAGTGCCCAATCGCCAGTTGGTCGATCCGGCCACGGGTCGCGTTGAGGCGACTCGGTTCCTACGCCGAACCAACCGGTGGCGGCGGCTCCTGCCGGTCGACGTCGGTCCGCGGGGCAACGCGTACCCGCGCTCGGCATGCGCGGCCGCCGCGGCCCAGATCTCGCGGCCTTCCACCAATCCTGAAGCCAAGTCCAGGCGTCAGCGGACACCTGCACGGCGGGCTGACGCCCTTGTGCTGTCCGCCAACGCCTGGCCTTGATCACACGCGCTTCTATCGGGACCCTGCCTTCGGCAGCGGCAATGGTGGGCCGGCGCCTGCTGCACAGCCGGAGACACCAGCGACCAAAGGACGTCGCGTTGAGGCGACTCGGTTCCTACGCCGAACCAACCGGTGGCGGCGGCCCCTGCCGGTCAACGTCGGTCCGCGGGCAACGCGTGCCCGCGCTCGGCATGCGCGGCCGCCCCGGCCCAGATCTCGCGGCCTTCCACCAATCCTGAAGCCAAGTCCAGGCTTCGGCGGACACCTGCACGGCGGGCTGACGCCCTTGTGCTGTCCGCCAACGCCTGGCCTTTATCACGCGCGCTGCCATCGGGACCCTGCCTTCGGCAGGGCGGCGACCACAAGACCGGGACGCAGGAGCCGGTGCCGGGCTAGGAGATCAATTCTGCGACGGGTTGGGCCTGGTCTTCGACCAGGTATTGCGGGCGGCCGTTGAGGTCGGGGATCGTCGTCCGGCCAACATCGATGTCGAGATGTCGGAACAGCGTGGCGTAGACTTCACCGAACGTGACCGGCCGGGCGACGGCTTCCCCGGCGATGCGGTCGGTCGCGCCGATCACCTGGCCGTGCCGCATTCTGCCGCCGGCCATCAACGCGCAGTTCACTTGCGGCCAATGGTCGCGACCCACGATGGAACTGATCTTCGGCGTCCGGCCGAATTCCCCCCAGACGACGACGACGCAATCGTCGGCGAGACCCCGCAGGTGCAGGTCTTCCACGAGCGCGCTAACGCATTGATCGAAGACCGGAAAATCCTCGGCTTCCCGCAGGAAGATCGAGTTATTGGCTCGCCCTTCGGCATTCATACCGCCGTGCCAGTCCCACTTGCTGTAATTCAGCGTGACGACGCGAACCCCGGCTTCAATCAAGCGGCGGGCCAGCAACAGGCTTTGCGGCACGCGCGGGGCGCCGTTGCCGTCCATCATGATCTTTGGGTCACCGGTCCCGTACCGCGCCACCGAGCGCGGATCCTCTCGCGAGAGATCCAAGGCCTCGGCCAGTTTCGACGAGGTGAG
>DATLQY010000373.1:0-4762 GCA_035534975.1 Pirellulales bacterium | reverse complement strand
AGCCCACACGGCTGAACCTGGCCAAAAGCGTGCTCTTGGAAGACAAGGGTGCCCTGCTCCGGGCGATCGACCGGCGCTACAAGTTGAAGCTCTACTACGTCTCCGAGGCGGCGCGGTCCCAGCCGGGCAACGTCGATGAATGGCTCCGCGGCCTGTCGCAACTCGATGCCCTGGGAGGCACAAGCCGGCTGGGACAGGGAATCGAGGCGGTGCTCGACGATCTCCGCGGAACGCCCCCTAGCGCGGTGATTTTTCTTTCCGACGGAATCAATACCGATGGCCCCACCCTGGTCGAAGCCGCGGCGCAAGCGCGCCGCAAGGGGGTCCCGATCTTCACCGTGCTCGTCGGCAGTGAAACGCCCACGCGCGACTTGGCGCTGACCGACGTCACGGTCGACGAGATCGTGTTCGTCGAGGACGTGGTCCAATTCGAGTTCCGGCTGGCGGCCACCGGCTTCGCGGGACGGCCGGTGAAGGTGGTCCTGCGGGAAAAGGGCAAGCAGCCCGTGTTGGCCGAAACGACCGTCAAGGCCGGGCCCGACGGCGAACCACAGACCGCCCGGCTCCCCTACCGGCCCACTGAGGTCGGCGAATTCGATTACGTCATCGAGGTCGAGGCGCTGCCCGACGAAATCCAGACCGGCAACAATCACCAAGAGCGGCACGTCATCGTCCGCAAGGAACAGATCCGGGTGTTGCTGGCGCAATCGTACCCCAGCTACGAATTCCGCTACCTCAAGCACATGCTCGAGCGCGACACGACGATCCTGCTCAAGACCGTGCTCCAGGAGGCCGACCTCGAGTACACCGAGCAGGACCGCTCGGCGCTTCGCGTGTTTCCGCTGCGGCGCGAGGAGCTGTTCGAGTACGACGTGGTGCTCTTCGGCGACGTGAACCCGGCGTTTCTCAGCGGCTCGGCGATGGCGAACCTCTCCGCGTTCGTCGAGCAGAAGGGGGGCGGCGTGGTGTTCATCGCCGGCCCGCGCTACATGCCCTTGGAGTACCGCGACACGCCGCTGGCCGACCTGATGCCGATCGACTTCCATGCCGGCGGCGGGCCTGATCCGGGCCAGGTGGTCAACGAGCCGTACCAGGTCGAACCGACCGATCTGGGGCTGGCCGGGCCCACGATGCAATTGGGCGATTCGCCCGCCGAATCGGCCGAAATCTGGCACAAGCTCCCACCGCTGTACTGGTACTTCGAACCACCCGCCTTGAAGCGCGGCGCGCACGTCTGGGCCGAGCACCCGTTGCGGATGCTTGCCGACGGCAGAAAGCTGCCGCTTTTCGTCGAGCAGTACGTCGGGTCGGGCAAGACGGTTTTTCACGCGACCGACGAAACCTGGCGCTGGCGATTTCGCGTGGGCGACGTCTTCTTCGCCCGCTATTGGGTGCAGACGATCCGTTATTTGAGCCGCGCCAAGCTGGTGGGCAAGGAACACACGGCCGAGCTTACGGTCGATCGCCAGCGCTACCATCGCGGCGAACCGGTGCGGGTGCGGCTGCGCTTCCGCGACGAGCGGCAGGCCCCGGTCGCCGACGACGGAGTGACGCTGGTCGTCGAGCGCGAGGGGGACAAGAACCGCCGATTGCAACTGCGACGCAGCGCTACCAACCGCGGAGTGTACGAGGGAACGTTCAGCAAGCCGGCCGATGGAAAGTACCATGTCTGGCTGGCCTCTCCCACGTTGCCGGGCGATCCGGCTTCCGCCGATTTTCAGGTCGATCCGCCGCCGGGAGAAGCGGCCCGCTCGCAGGCCGACGCCGCCGCGATGCGCGCCGCGGCCACCGAAACCAAGGGCCGGGCCTACACGTTGGCCACCGTCTCGAAGCTGCTGGGCGAGTTGCCCGAGGGGAGGCAGGTCAAGACTGAACCGCTGCCCGCCATCCCCCTTTGGAACCGGCCGGACGTGCTGGCGCTCTTCCTGACCCTGCTGGTGGGGGAATGGGTGCTGCGCAAGGCGTGCGGGATGCTTTAACTGGCGTGTCGGCAAGCGCTGGTTTTTCGTCCAGCGGGCGGGTAGAATCCAAAGGGCACTTTAAACTGGGGTGTCACCGGGCGACAATTCAACCGACGGCGAAACCGGTCAACGAATTACCGTGGCGGGAAGGAAATATGCGAGTGCTCGGCGAGCTTGAAATCAGGTCCCGCGGCGTCGCGAGCCTCATCGAGGATTGCAAGGCGGATCGCGATTTCGACAGGCAGATTACGCAGGTCGAAAGCGTCGTCTCCGCCTGTCTGCCGTCAATTGAACTAGCGGCAAACTGGTCGGACTATTTTCGTGAGCACGCGCATTTTCCGGGGACGGCGGCGACGTGCCCTTACAGTCGTTTTGTGACGCTGCTTCGTACTCTCATCGCGTCGGCCCGTGATCTCGAATCGTCAATCGCCGCGATCGAGGCGGGGGGTTTTGCCGTATCTGATGCTGACAGGTTTCGTGACGGGATTTGCCTGCTGGAGTCCATCGTTGACGAGGATCAATTTGCGACCGATGCGGCATTCCTTGGCGGCGCCGGCCTAGACACGATGAACGAGTTCGAGGGAAAGCTCCGTAGTGCACTTGGACTGTGATGGTCCCAATGGAGGAGGCTAACGCCGCTCCCCCTGCATGCCGCATAGTGGCCGTGCGAACTGGGGGCGGCCGGTCACTCGTTGTTGATGACCCTGCTTGCCCATGCTGATCCGATCCACGACGTCGAACCCCAAGCCGCGGTAGAAAGCGACCACGCCGTGGTTGGTCGAGCGGACTTGGAGGTTGACCTTCGTGCAGCCGATCTCGGCCAGTTTCTCCTCCGCCTCCGTGGCGTTCCAGCTTCACCCATCCGCTCATTGAGATCAACGCCGCGGCGCGGTTTTCCTGACTCGAAAAAACGAGATTATCTTGCGTGAGGCGTGGCCGCGGTGCGGCCGAAGCGACGTTCCCACGCAGAGCCGACCCGCTGCACGGGTGCCCCGAACGAAGGAAAGCTGGATCATATTGGGAAATAGGTGACGACATTCTTGCATTCCTCGGGCGACAGGCAGCGAATGGCGATGAGCAACTCGTCAATGGCCCTTCCGACTGGCATATTGCCAGCGACGAGGAAAACGCCCGGCATGAGCAAGCCTCTAGCGGTTCGGTCATAAGCGAACGAAGGAACCGTTTTCCGATCGTGAGTCAGGAGTACCAAGCCATGCCGGGCAGCCCATTCGAAAATCGTGGGATCGTCCGCCTCCGCCAGCCCCTCGTCGCGGGCGTACGTGAACTCCAAGGTTTGATCGCGGCGCGTCAAGCCGTCGACGATATCCTCATTGAAGTTCTGATCGACGAGAAACTCGATCACTGGAGCAGTCCATTCGCCCGCGCGCGGGCCAGTAACTCCTCACTGCTCACCCGACCCGTCATCCCCGCCGCTTCCAACTTCCGGCGGACCGCTTCGGCCTCCTCCTCGTAGCGGCGGAGGTACTCGTCGAAGGGGGCGGGGTTCGCGAGGTAACGGCTGATGACCGCGTACACGTCGGCCAGGCGCAGCGACCGGTACGATCGGACGATGGCCTCGGGGCTCTCGCCGCGCTTGAAGGCACCGAGCACCAATTCCAGGAGGACTCGAGTCTCGCCGACGCGAAAGACCCCCGGCGGATCTTCCCGCAATGGAACCGACACGGTCAGCGGCTCAAAATCCACAGTCGTCATGGTTATCGTCTCCCATTCAACGAAACGTCGCCATTATACATTGTACTTGGTCCCGCGCCGTCCCCATGAAGGGCCGTTTCGAGAAACCGAGAACGTCCACGTAGACCTTTCCCCGCGGAGCATTCACCGCCCCAGACTTCCACCCCGCCGCCAGCGGCCCCTACGCCTCCGCCCCAACTCAGGGCGACAGCCCGTTGCCGGGCCCCGCGTCGAACTCGTCCGGGTCGTGGGCAGGTTTCCAAGGGTGCCATACGGATTTCTATGGCAGGTTGGAAACCTGCCCCACGGGGTCACCCTGCACTTCCCACTCCCGTGGTCCGGCTCCACGCGGCCTGCGGCAGCGTGGAGCCGGACCACGGAAGGGACGGCGGGCTTTGCAGGTTGCCGTGCTAGCCTGGAAAACTGCTTCACCTGCCAGGCAAGCTGGCGAGGGGTCGCTGCAAAAGATGTGTAGAACGTAGAACAACGAGGGGCAAGCCCCGTCGTGGCGGAAACGAGAATTCGATCCCGCGCGGGCAGTTTGCCAGGGTGCCTTTGAGCATGTATTTTGGGATGATAGCACGCGTCTGCGCGAACACGTTCCACCGTGGAGGGCCTCCTTTGAGCGACTTCGACAGCCCCTGGAAAGAGGCGCTCGACGCCTATTTCGAGCCGTTCATGGCCTTTTTCCACCCGGAGGCGCACCGCGAGATCGACTGGGCGCATGGCTACGAAATGCTCGACAAAGAGCTGCGGCAAGTCGCGCGTGAAGCGGAGCTGGGGCGGCGAGTGGTGGATAAGCTGGTCAGCGTCCGGCGTCTCAATGGGCAGGAGGAATGGGTCTTGATTCATGTCGAGGTTCAGAGCCAGGAAGAGGCGGAGTTTGCGAGACGGATGTACGTCTACAACTACCGCCTGTTCGATCGGTATAATCGCATGGTGGCGAGCTTGGCGATCTTGGGCGACGAGCGTGCCGCCTGGAGGCCGGACCGCTTCGGTTACAGCCTCTGGGGCTGCAGCGTGGGATTCCAATTCGCGGCGGTAAAGCTGCTGGACTACGGCGCGGACGTGGCCGCTCTGGAAGCGAATCGGAACCCGTTTGCGGTCAT
>DATLQY010000372.1:0-13782 GCA_035534975.1 Pirellulales bacterium | reverse complement strand
CAAGCACAACGATATCACCATGGGGCGATCTCCGGTTCCTCGTGAGGCTCGCGCCGTGGCGCGCAGCGCTCGCGGGGCGGGCAAGACCCCATCGAGCTTGTCTCGATGGTGAATCAGATGGTGGGCTAAAACTGCGGACGCGCTGTTACCGCTTCTCCGTAACAGACGACCGTTCGCCGGGACGCAGTCGTAGGCGGCGTCCCGGCGAACGGTCATTAAGGGAAACCCACGAACTCATGGGGGCGCGGAACATGCGTCGAAATGGTAGAATGAAAAAAGTGGATGATGGATAAAAACAAAGTCCTGATTTCGAGAGGTCGAGGCATGAACCGCATCGTCATTCAGTCACGCGTGGGAATAGACGGCGTTCTAAAGCTCCTTGTGCCCGTCGGCGAGAGCGAGGCCGACCGCAAAGTCCAGGTCACCATCGATCCGCTCCACGCATCGCAATTAAGCCGGGAGGAGTGGCACAGGTTTGTTCTTGCCACGGCGGGCAGCATTGCCGATCCGTCGTTCGTCCGCCACGAACAAGGTCAATACGAATGCCGCGAGGAGATCCCTTGACGCACCTGCTGATCGCCTCAATTGCGCTCGCCCACGGATTGACGCTCGTGACGCACAACACCAGCGAATTCAGCCGCGTTCCGGGCCTGACCCTGGAGGATTGGCAATAACTACGACACAGCCTCGGCGAGTTGCGCGATCGTGCGGATCGGCACCCAGACGTTGTCCGGCCAGCTCGCGTGGCGTGCCGCGTTGTCAGGCGTGATTTCGTGCGCATCGAACAACGCCTTGACGTGGATTTTGCCCAACGGCGCGGAGTGAATGCCGCGCACGCGGACGAACCATTCGTCGCTCAACGACGAGTCCATCGGCACAAGCCCGGCGGCCGGGTAAGGTGCGGAAACAAACGCCGGCCCGGGAGCGACGACGGCGGCGATCGGCGCCGGAACCGGCCGCGCTGGCCCGGCGGCGGCCACGGCGCTCGGTGTCAATTCCGTGGGCTGTCCTTCGTCCGGGCCGCGTGCTTCGGCGTGCTCCTCCAGCAACGTTGCCGGCGGCGTGGCGTGCGGCGCGGAAAGGAAGTCGCCGACTCGCATCCAGGGACCGTACAAGGCACAGATCAGGTCCTCGTCGTCAATCCGGCGCGCCACGCGAAGCTGAGTCACTTCGGCACGCGAAAGCGATGCGACAATCCGCCCGTTGGCCAGCAGGCGCAGCACCGGGTCGCTCTCGTCCGGCGGCGCGCACGGCGGCGTCGAAGCAGCAGGCGGCGCGGCCTCAGGCGCGGCGGCGCGCTGAGAGGCCGTCGAGGCCAGATAGTCGCCCAGCTCAATCCAATTGCCGCCACGGACGGAGACCTGGTCGCACGGCGCGATCTTGCCGGCCGAGAGCAACCGATCCAAGTCGGCGCGGCCCATGGGGCCGAACACGGTCCCTGCTTTGCGAACCCGCAAGTCGCCTTGTTTCTTGCTCATCGGTTTGGTTACGACCTGAATTCTTGCGAATTCTGCTACAGGACACTGTCGCGAATGGTCGGGGAAGCATGAATTATCCGGGCTGCTGGCTCTGGCGTTGCTCTTCCTCCGCGAGCGCCTGGCCCCAGAGCAGCAGGTCGTCGTCGGAAAGGGTATTGTCGCGGATGAATTCAGCCGTGACCCGCGTGCCGTGCCCGAGCAGCTTGGCCGCGACCTGCAAGCGGCCGTTTTCCTGGTACGAGTAGCGCACCTCGATCGGCCAACCGGCGGGCAAGTTCGGCGGCAGGCCGCGGATCACGCACGTACCCACCTCGATGCAGGCCTCCGGCAGCTCGCTTTCGCCCTCCAGCACGGTGACCTTGACGTTCGTTTGGTTGGCCTTGAACGTTTTGAACCGCTTCGACTGACTGTGGGGCAACGCGGTGTTCTTCGGGATGATGATCCGATTCACCCGCGAGCGCGTGTTCGCATTGACGCCCACCACGCCGAGGCTGTGCGAGTTGACGTTGGTCACGGTGAACTGCGTGTGTCCGCCGCCCAAACCCAGCTTTTGCAGCAGCATGTCGGCGTATAGCGCCGCCCCATGGGCCACGGCCTCGTCGGGCGCGAGGGAATGATCGACCGTTTGGCCGGCGAGCTCGCCCAGCATGCGCGCAATCATCGGCATGCGCGTGGAGCCGCCGACGACCAGCACGCGGTCGATCTCCGGCCAGCTCGTTCCGGCCTGCAGCACCACCAGCTCCGCCGCGCCGCGCGTGCGGAGCACCAGGGGCAGCGTCGCCTCTTCGAACTCCTGGCGCGTGACGTCGACCTTCAACCGCTTGCCGCCATGATGCACGACAATCGTCGCCTTGGCGCGCTCGCTCAGCGTCCGCTTGGCGTCTTCGGCGGCGAAGGTCAGCTCGTGGAGCGTCGCCGGGTCGTGGCGCGGGTCTTCGCCGTGCTGCGCCTTGACCCTCTCGGCCGCGATTTCAACCAGCTTCTCGTCCCAGTCTTTGCCCCCCAGAACGACGTCACCGTCGGTGGCCAGCGCTTTGAACGACTGGCTGCCGATCTCGACCAAGGTGACGTCGAAGGTGCCCCCGCCCAGGTCGAAGACGAGCACGCGTCGCGGCTTTTCGCCCTGAAGCACGCCCGAACGGTCGAGAAAACCGCTCTGGTAGCCGTAGGCAATCGCCGCGGCCGTCGGCTCGTTGACGATGTCGAGCACGTCGAGCCCCGCCAATTTCCCGGCGTCCATCGTTGCCCGCCGCCGCGTCTCGTCGAAATAAGCCGGCACGGTAATGACCGCCTTGCGGACCGGGCCGAGCTTCCGTTCGGCGTCGGCCTTCAGCCGCTGCAAGATGCAGGCGGAGATGAATTCGGGCGGGAGCCAGCGGCCGTTGATCTGCCGGCGGTAATGTTTGCCGCCCATATAGCGCTTCACGCAGTCAGCCACCTTGTCGGGTTCGAGCGATGCGGCCAGCACGGCCTGTTTGCCCACCACGATGCCGTCGTTGTCGTCAAACAGTACCACGCTGGGCGTGAGCAGGTCGCCATCACTGTTGGGAATGCTCGTAGGGCGTCCCTGCGGATCGAGATAGGCGATCACCGAATAGGTCGTGCCGAGGTCGATGCCGACCGCGGCGGCGCCGGCCGCGCTGTTCGGATGGCCGGCGAGCGCGGGCAGTGGCTCTTTTGAGGCGAGCGTTACGTCTCGATCCGCGTGCATCGCGCTCCTCGTGAAGACTTGCCGCTGCCGCGGTATCGCGACGAATCGGTCTGACGGTTTCACCCCGCCCCCTTTTGGGGCATGCTGCTTCCAATTCTACATCGCGGAGTTGGCGGGTCAATCAAAGTGGCGCGGCGATGGTGGCAACTGCACCGTTGGAGAGGTGAGGAAGATGGGTCGCCCACCGATGGTCGAACGGCGTCGCGGGGGCGAGACGCCCGTTCGACGGCGCGGGAGTGTACGAAGACCGGGAAAGGAGGATGCCTTGAGTAGCTGCCAACGTCACGGACCACCGGGCAAGCCGGTGGCATGGGATCCTCCACGCTGTGGCGGAATAGAACTTGGATAAAGACCAAACGGTCGTGTCCCGGCATTTCGCGCAGGCCAAGCTCTGCCCCAGCCACCGTCATTCTCTCATTCTTGGCCGCGAACAGTATCGCTCGTCCAATAGTCGAACACGAGTACCTTGTCGATCCGCGGGCCGACGAGCTTCTTGAATTCCTCGTGGGCCGGGTGGGGAAGATAGGTGTCGCGGCCTGCCACGTCGCGGAACGTGACCAGGAATCCGTGAGTGAAGCCCGCCGAAAGTTTCTCGACCCCCACGTCGGTGCCGTGCTCAAAGTCGACGATGGTGTCGATCTTGCCAGGCAAGGCCGCGAAAGCGTCGACGACCTCTTGTACCTGTTCGGCCGAAACGTCGTCCTTGAACTTGAAGAGCACCATGTGCCGCAGGAGTCTGGCGGGCCCGGCAACGCCCAACGCCGCGAGCACCTGATCGGCGACCAGGCGATTGCCGGCCGCGTTGAGGTGGACGCCGTCACCGGTGAGCACGTTCTTCTCGGCGTTGTTCGCGTTGTGCTCTTTGAGGTATGCAAGGAAGGCCTTTCGCAAGTCGATGAGTGGCGACTTCGTCTCGCGGGCCACGCGGCGGCTGATCTCGCAATATTCGTCGAGCATCGCGTCGAGCGGATTGGTGCCGTCGACCTTTTCACCGATCACGCTGGCCGTGCAGAGCAGCACGCCGGCGCCCGATTTCTGAATCGCGGCGATCAGCCGGCGCAGTCCCGCTTCGAATTGGTCCTTGGGCGTGCCGCGGCCGTTTTGCGAGTGCCAGACGTCGTTGATGCCGATGTAGATCACCACCCGCGTGGGCTTCTTGGCCAGCACGTCGCGCTGGAGCCGAGCCTCGAGATCGGGTACCTTGTTCCCGCTGATCCCCGCGCCGATGACTTCGATGCCTTGTCCGGCGAGCCGCTCGTCGATCGCTTCCCTGACCAAGGTCACGTAGCCGCCCGGATCGGCGCCTGCCTGGGTGATCGAGTCGCCCAGGAACACGATCCGCTCGCCCTTGGCCGGTGGTTCGACCGCCGAAGTCCGGCTTGGCCACTGGGACAAAATGGCCATGGCGCACAAGGCGAGCGCCCAGTAGGGGGCCGAAGGAAACGGGAAATCAGCGCAGGTTGCGCGGGACATCGACATCATGGAAGTACCTCTTGGGGAAGCAGGGCCGTCGTCACGAGCATAACCGACGGGCGTTGCGAATTCCACTGCCGCTGCTACAACCGGAATTCTCACGAATTCCGCTACATTTTCCCGCGCGATTGCGGCGACCCGTCCGCCAGGCCGAGGTGCTTTGAACTTCGCGCGGCGTGCGGACGAAGATAGATCGGCGGGGACCAATCCAAGGATGGGGGGAACCATGCGGATCGTCCTCTGGGACACGCGGCGCGGCGACGTTTCGAAGGACTTCGCCGGCGGTTTCGGCGTGGGGCAGTACCACGGCGGTGGCGGGCTGGCGGGCCGGGTCGTGCGGCGGGGTTTCAAACGCGACCGCCGCCCCACGGCGCTCGTCTTCGCGTACCTGGCGGCGATCTTCCGCCGCCTGGGCCACCGTGTCGAATACGCCGAGGACCGCCTGCCGAGGGGCGCCGACCTCTATGTTTTCAACCCCGCGCTGATCACGCTGGCGCGGGAGCGCGCCGTGATCGAAACCGTCTTGCGGCAAACGCCGCGTCCACGTGTCTTGGTCACCGGGCTGGTCGCGTTTACGCTGCCCGAGGCGTTTGCCGACCTTGAGGTGACCATCGTCCGCGGCGAGGCCGAGCAATTGCTCTGGAAGCTCGACGAAGTGCTCGCCGCCGGCGCGGCATCGGTCGAGGTCGGCTCGGTGCGCGATCTCGACGCCTTGCCCTTTCCCGACTGGTCGGCGTTCGGGCCCCGGCGTTTTCGCATCAGCTACGACTTCTGGAAATTTCCCACGGCGCTGATCCAGCAAAGCCGCGGATGCACGTTCACCTGCAACTACTGCCCCTACATCATCGTCGAAAACGCCACCCGATTTCGCGAGCCGGAACGGGTCGTCGACGAAATGCGCGCCGGCATCGAGGAACATGGCTTTCGCTCGTTCAAGTTCCGCGACCCGTTGTTCGGGCTGGACCGCAAACGCGTGCTGCGGCTGGCGGAACTGATCGGCGGGCTGCCGCGCAAGGTGCAATTCTCGATCGAGGGCCGGATCGACCTCCTGAAGCCCGACGTGCTTACGGAACTGAAGCGAGTGGGTCTGACGAGCATCACGGTAGGGATCGAGACGCCCGACGAGCGGATCCTGCGCGACCACAAACGCGCGCCGATCAACGACGACCGCCAGCGCGAGTTCGTGGCTTTTTGCCGCGGGATGGGCATCCGCACGGTGGCCGGGTTCATGATCGGCTTTCCGGGCGATACCCGGCAGTCGATCGAAGACGTGCTGAATTACGCCAAGCGGGTCGGCCCGACGTTCGCCAACTTCAACGTGGTCACGCCCTATCCGGGCACCGAGTTCTTCCAGCAGGTCAAGGACCAGATCGCCGACTTCGACTTCACGAAGTACGACGTCTACACGCCCGTCATGAAGTACCGGCACCTGACGCACGAGCAGGTGCGTGAGCTGCACACTCGTTGTTTCGTGAGCTACTACTTCCGTTCGCTGTACTTCGCCGAAAACGCGCACCTCGTCTGGCCTTGGCTGGCGAAGTTGGGCCTGGGGCGGAGGCGCGCGCCGACCGGGCTGGCCGGCAAGCATCCCGCGGCGGCGACCACCGGCAAGGGGCCGGAAGGCAAGCAGGCGCATGGTGTGACTTTGCGCACCGACGCGGCGCACGTCGCCGGTGCGGGCCGGGAAGGGACAGGTTCGGCATCGCGAAAGCGGGAGGCGTGAGGGCCATTCGTTTCCTTGGTCCGCGAGGCGACCGTCAAGGCGAGCGGGGGGCGTAAGCCCCCCGGTGGTTCGACGCCCACGAACGGGCCGAGTACGATATGATAATGTCATACGAGTATTGACCGCACCGTCGTCGTCGAGGCCCCACAATGGCAAGCCCATTTCCCGGAATGGACCCCTATCTGGAACATCCGGCCTATTGGCCGGATTTTCATGCCCGATTCATCACCTACGGATGCGATGCATTGGCTGAACGGCTTCCGCCGGATTACGTTGCCCATATCGACGAACGTATTCGATTGGTTGAAGTGGCCGCGGAGAAGTCCACAAGAACCCGGCCCGACCTGACGATTTCGCGGACGTCCAGCGTGCGACCTCCGGCGTGGGCCGCCGCGCCCGCGGGGTTGGCGACCATTGAGCCCGTTACGGCGTCGTATGCCGTCGCGGAGGAAATTCGCGAAACGCGAATCGAGGTTCTGCACCATCCTGACCATACGTTGGTGGCCGTCGTCCAATTGCTCTCACCCGAGAACAAGCGAGGCACCGGCTACGCGCAATACGAGGCGAAGCGGATAGCGATCTTAGCGCAGCAAGTCCACCTGGTTGAAATCGACTTATTGCGCGGCGGAAAGCGGCCATCGATGTCGCAGCCCTTGCCGGCGGGTGACTACTTTGCCTTGATCGGTCACTGCGAGCAGCGACCCGAGTGCCAGATCTTCGCTTGGGCGGTCGGACAGGTGATGCCGACGATTCCGATTCCGCTCCTGTCGTCCGACTCACCCGTATGGCTCAACCTGGGCGAGTTACTCACGGCGGCCTACGAGCGCGGACACTATCGCCGCTGGATCGACTACTCGGGAACCTTGTCGGCCCCGTGGAGCGCCGACGATTTGGCGTGGATCCGCGCGCAGGTCGAAAAACCAGCCCTGTCCTAACCCAGCACGCCGGGTATCGGCTCGCCGTCGGGCAACACGAAGTGGGGTCGGCGCTGCAAGTCGTAGAGCCGCGCGGAAGAGTCGATGCCGATGGCTCGATAGATCGTCGCGGCGACGTCGCCGGGCGTAAAGCCGGGCGTGAGCGGGAACGCGCCCTGGCGATCGGTGGCGCCGATCACCTGACCGCCGCGGACGCCGCCGCCGGCGAAAAAGATCGAGCCGGCGGGGCCCCAGTGATCGCGGCCCCCCTCGCGGTTGATCTTGGGCGTGCGGCCGAATTCGGTGTGGAACACGACCAGGGTCGAATCCAACAGGCCCCGCTCCGACAGGTCGGTGATCAAGGCCGCGAAGGCCTTGTCCATGCCCGCCACGTGGTAGCCGCGCTTGGCCATCTCGCTGATGTGCGGCTGCTTCTGCGCCGGCACCGCGTGGTTGTCCCACAGGTTCCCGTATTCGGCGTCGTAGCCGTAATCGACCATCACGAACCGCGCCCCCGCTTCGACCAGCCGCCGAGCC
Organism: Pirellulales bacterium; assembly: GCA_035534975.1. Taxonomy (GTDB): domain Bacteria; phylum Planctomycetota; class Planctomycetia; order Pirellulales; family JAICIG01; genus DATKSN01. Next base: position 5,946 of record DATLQY010000372.1, on the reverse strand, counting down.
ATCAGGCAGCGGCCGCCCAGCTTGGTCCGCCCGTAGGACTCTCGCAGTTTGTCGGGCTCCAGCCCCAGGTCAAACGCCCGCCGCACCGACGGAGAGGCGAGCAAATGGAACGCGTTCTGGTAATGGCCGTCCATCGCGCCGCGTTTTTCGGCGTCGCCGATCGCCTGTTCCAGCAATTGCCGCAACTGCGAGCGCCGGCCCAGCCGATCGATGTCGAGCCCATCGACCAGCGAGAGGGCCTTGGGTAAAAGATCCTCGTTGGCCAGCGGCGAGGGGTTCGCTTCTTTCTCTCCCACGGTAAAGTCAGGCTGCTCCGGTTCGCCGCCCACGCAAAACGGCGAAAATTGCCCGCCCAGCCATCCTCCCACGAACTCGTTGGTCGGCGGTGGCCCGGGACGCGTGATGCCGGGTACGGCAATGTAGCCGGGCAATTGATTGCGCGGTCCGTGCAGGTACGAGACGATCGAGCCGATGTTCGGCTCGCTGGTAATCTGCTGCATCGTGACCTTGCGACCCGAGAGACAATAAGCCTGGCTCAGGAAATGGTCGTTGCTGTCGTGCGAAAAGCTCCGCACAAGGCAGATCCGCTCGGCAAGCCTGGCCAGGTTCGGGCAGCTTTCTGCGAAGTGGACGCCCGGCAGCGTCGTCGCGATGGCCGAAAGCGTACCGCGGATTTCCTCGGGGGCCTCGGGCTTGGGATCGAGCGAGTCGTGGTGCGTGACGCCACCGGCCATCCAGAGAAAGATCACCGAGCGGGCTTTCGCCGTCGAGGGGGCGGATTCATGCGGGGCGGTTTCATGCGCTGTCGCCTGGCGCGTATTCAAGCCGGGCCAAATCGCCGATGAGATCCCCAGCGAGCCAACTCGTAGCAGATCGCGGCGGCCCCAGGGATGCGATTGCGGATCGCGGATTTCGGATTGTGGATTGGCGGCGGGCATGAAGCGGGGTTAGGGATCAGATGTTAGAGCTCAGGCATGCGCATCGGGCCGCGGAGCGGCCGGGGCAGACGTTCCCACGCAGGAGCGTGGGAACGAGGTGCATCTGCAATCCAAAATCCGCAATTCTTCAGGTCCACTCCTTGATCACCCGACCGTCGTTCAGCTTGATCGGCCGACCGTCGGCGGTGTAGGTGATCAAGTCCAAGGGGATGCCGAGCTTGGTGTAGATGGTCGCGGCAACGTCGTCGGTAAAGTACTCGTCGTGGGTCGGCCGACCGCCTTCGTCGTCGGTACGGCCAAGGATCGCGCCGCCCGGCACACCAGCCCCGGCCATCATCACGAAGCCGGCGCTGGCCCAGTGGTCGCGCCCGCTGGCCGAATTGATCTTGGGCGTGCGGCCGAAATCGGTCATCCACACGACCAGCGTGTGGTCGAGCATGCCGCGCGCTTCGAGGTCGGTGAGCAGTTCGGGGATGGCCTGGTCCAAGGGCGGGATGGCGTTCTTGATTCCGGGGAACAGTCCCTGGTGATGGTCCCAGCCGCCGCTCGATACGGTGACAAACCGCACGCCCGACTCGAGCAGCCGCCGCGCCAAAAGGCAGCTTTGGCCGAACGTGTTGCGACCATAGCGGTCGCGCACGCGCGGATCTTCGTCGTCGATCTCGAAAGCCTGCTTTGTCTCGGCCGCGGTGATCATGTTGAAGGCCGCTTTGTAATGCTCGTCGAGCGCCGCGTAGGCCGCCGGCTGGGCCTCGATTTTCCTCTGCAAGGCGTCGACTGCGCCCAGCATGCTCCGGCGGCGCGCGATCCGGCCACTGTCCGTCCCCTGGGGCGGCGTGATGTCGCGGACCTTGAACGGTGTCGCGTTCGCGTCGGAGAGCAACTCGAACGGGTTGTGCTCGGGTCCAAGGTATCCGGCCGTGCCGCCGCCCGCCGAGGCATGGTCCACGGCGCCGCCGATTTGCACGAAGGGCGGCAATTTGGTCTTGAAGCCCCTTTGGTGCGACACGATCGAGCCGTAGGAAGGATAAACGACCGTCGGGTTGACCGCCCGGCCCGACATCATGTATTGGTCGGCGATACCGTGTCCGGCATTCTGCGGGTTCCAACCTCGCAAGATGGCGAACCGCCGCAACTCTTTGGCCATCTTCGGCACGACCTCAGTGAACTTCACGCCCGGCACCGCGGTGTCGATCACCTTGTACTCACCCTTGACATTAGGAGGGGCATCGGGCTTGGGATCGAAGGTATCGTGATGACTGGTGCCACCCTGTGTCCAAATCAGGATGCAGTTCACATCCTTGGCGGGTCGGCCTTCGGCGGCGCGAGCTTGCCGCCCGGCCAGGAGTGTCGGCAACGACAAGCCGACGCCGGCCAGCGTGCCGACTCGCAAAAAGGCCCGCCGGTGCAGACCTTCACAATCGCGGGTGGTTCGGGGAAGCAGATTCAGCATGGTAGGACCGGTTCCGATAGGTTGGGTCTGTTCTGAAACGTGGAGTAGTTCCGAAGTCTCTGTTTGCTAAACACGGGACCCGGGGCGGGATACCCGCATTCTACGCGATCCAGCCCACGCATCAAGAGTATTTCATGGGTGACGCGGGTAGTAAATGTCTCGTCGAGGCATACGATAGGATCGGGATCATCGCATGTCGTACGCCATTGGCGATTTGCCGGCCGGCCTTGTAGAATGGAGCAGGGTGGCAGCCAACACGTCGATGCTGGAGCTTACGATGCTTGAAACCCACAAGGCGATTCTTCATGGTAATCAGTTGGAATGGACAGGCTCGCCCCCAGCGAAGCTCGACGCCACGACTCCGGTTCCGGTTCACGTCACGATCCTGGAGCCAATACCAGACCAGCGCCCTGAAGCGGTATCCCGTGGTGAGCAAATGGCCGATGCGCTCCGCGAGCTTGCCAAGATCAAGCCGATGGCCGAAGTAACGGACCCAGCGGCCTGGGAACGAGAGATCCGGCAAGATCGCGCACTGCCTGGGCGCGACCCATGAACTAAAGGCATGCGCCGCATTTACCTCGATCACAATGCCACCACCCCGCTCTTGGACGAGGTGGCTGAAGCCATGGCGCGCTGCCAGGCACAAGGGCCGGCCAACCCGGCCAGCCAGCACTGGGCCGGACGCCGCGCGCGACAGGCCCTCGAAGATGCGCGGGAAGGGATCGGCCGGCTACTGGGCGCCGAGCTTGGTTCGGCCCAAGCCGATCGCGTGGTTTTCACCAGCGGCGGCACCGAGGCGAATAACCTGGCGCTCGTTGCCTTGGCCGGCCGGGCACCCGCCCACCTCGTCGTCTCGGCGATCGAGCACCCCTCGGTGGCCGGTCCCGCCGCCTGGCTCGAGCGACAAGGCTGGCGCGTCTCACGGCTCGGCGTTTCGTGTGAGGGAGAGACGCTCGCCGAAGAGCTGCAAGGCCTGATCGAAGCCGATACTCGAGTCGTGTCGGTGATGCTTGGCAACAACGAGACGGGCGTCTTGCAGCCGATCGAGCGAGTGAGTGCGATCTGCGCGAAGGCCGGCGTGCCGTTGCACACCGATGCCGTGCAAGTCGCCGGCAAACTACCGCTGAATTTCCGCGAACTGGGCGTGTCGACCATGACCGTTTCCGCCCATAAATTCCACGGTCCCGTGGGGATCGGCGCGCTGGTCGTCAGGCACGGCGTCGAGCTTCGGCCGCTATTGCACGGCGGCTTCCAACAAGAGGGTCTGCGCCCCGGCACGGAAGGAGTCGCGCTGGCGGTCGGGATGCACGCGGCACTGGCCGCCTGGCAACGGGATGCGGCGGGTTACACCGCGCGCCTCACGGCCCTGCGCGAGCAGTTCGAACGAGAACTGCTGGCTGTTTGCCCGGAGTCGAACGTCAACGGCGCGGGCGCCGGGCGGCTGCCGCATACGTCGAACGTCGCCTTTAACGGTGTCGATGGTCAGGCGATGGCGATGGCGCTCGACCTGGCGGGTGTCGCTTGTTCGACCGGCTCGGCTTGTGCGAGCGGGTCGAGCGAACCGTCTCCGGCGCTGGTGGCGATGGGGCTCGCCAAGGAGCGTTGCGAGGGCTCGCTGCGGTTCAGCTTCGGCCGCGACTCGACGGCCGCGGACGTGGCGGAAGCCGTTCGCCGTATCCTCCAAGTTTACAATGACTTGCGGCTCAAGAACTTCGCCGGAAAAAACGCCGGAACGGGTCGCAAAGTGCGCGGTGATTCGGTATAATCGCTCACGATCGTCGTTGCCCCCTTTCTCTTTGCAAAACGGCCTTTTCTTTCAAGTAGGACGGACCCGAATTTTGGCGCACGACGTCTACACGATTCCGCTTTCGGCTCCCATCGTCGCGCGCGAGACGCGTGTCGACGGCGATCCGACGCGAGCAACACGGCCACGTGCGAAACCGCCGGGCGAAACTCTGCCATCGGAAACAATACCATCGGAAACACTGTCATCGGGAGCACAGCCGCGCTCGATGCGGTTGCAAGAATTCATTGCCGGACGGGAAAACCTGCTTGCGGTCGACGCCATCCAGCGTCTGCTCGCGGCGACTTCGAACACGCCGAATAACCCGGTTTCTTTCGACGAATCGGCCGGCGAAACGCCACGGACACCGCTGGCGGACTACAATCCCTGGTTACTGTACGGAATGCCCGGCACAGGTAAGTCGCACCTGGCGCGGGGTTTGGCGGCCGAGTGGTCGCGCCGCCGCCCGACGGAGACGGTGACGTGCCTGACCGCGACGGAGTTCGCAGGTCAGTACGTCGATGCGATCGAAGCACGCGCCGTCGACGACTGGCGCGCTCGCCTCCGCCGGCCGGGGTTGTTCGTGCTCGAAGACGTGGGGCAACTCGTCACCCGCGGGGCCGCTCAAACGGAATTGGCGCAAACGCTCGACGCGCTGGCGGATTGCGGCGCGGTAGTCGTCGTCACATCACGAGTCGCGCCTTCCGAGCTGGCCGGTTTGACGCCGCGGTTGCGAAGCCGGCTCGCCGCCGGCCTGGTTGTCGGACTTGTGGCGCCAGGCGTGGATGCCAGGGCGGCCATCGTCGAGCAACTGGCCGACCTTCGCGCCTTGACGCTTTCGAAATCCGCGGCGCGCCTTCTGGCTGACTCGCTGGCCGGCTGCGTTACGGAATTGGCAGGCGCTTTGGCGCAATTGGAGCAAAGGGCCGCCCTGGCTTCCATGCCCGGCAGGGCCAGTCGTTCCGATCAATGTATCGACGATTCGCTCGTGCGACACTACCTGGCCGAGCGAGAAGCGCCTCGCAAGGCCAGTCTGCAAGGCATCACGGCACGCACCGCCCGCTATTTCGCGCTCCGCGTTGCCGACCTGCAGAGCCCGTCACGGCGACGCGCCGTCGTCGTACCCCGCAACGTGGCGATGTACTTGGCCCGACAATTGACGGGCAAGAGCTTGAAACAGATCGGCGATTACTTCGGGGGTCGCGATCACACGACCGTTCTGCACGGCTGCCGCAAGACGGAAGACTTGATCCAGACCGATCCTAGTACGCGCCACGCTATCGTCGAACTGCGGCAAGGATTGGCTATGGAGTGAACCAAGATAAACGACCAAACCGTCTGTAGGAACGCCATCTCCCGGCGCGCCGGGATTCCGCGGCGGCTCAAAGGAGTGGATAACGTGTTACTCAACTGTCAATGAATCACCTCAACACCTTGTTTACCAACATCCGAACTCCCAACCTGGCTGAAACCTTCACCAACCAGACATTCATCCGACAACCGACCGACAGCGTGGCAACGGGTTTTCCACTGCCGGTACGACGATGTTAACCACCGGCGCACCAATCGCTTACACCAATGACGACTGCCTGAACTGACAATTCCCTCGCCTACATTACTACTGCTGCTGATTGAATAATTTCTATTAGAAGAAGAACGAAAGACGGAAGAAAAACATGAAAGTCATCTGCGATCGAGAGAAACTCCAGGCGGCCTTTCAAACCGCCGCCGCCGTGGCCCCCACACGTAGCCCCAAGCCAATCTTGCAGAAC
>DATLQY010000371.1:0-11339 GCA_035534975.1 Pirellulales bacterium | reverse complement strand
CAAGGCGGGTAGCGCTCCCACGTCGTGCGTCAGCTCGAGGGCGAACAACACACCCGTCAGAGGAGCGCGCATCGTGCCCCCCAGGATCGCGGCCAGGCCTACCAGGGGCCAGAGCCTGGCGTCGCCGCCGGGCAGGAACCTCGATTCCAACGCCCCCAACGCGCAGCCCATGATGAGCAATGGCGCGAGCACGCCGCCCGACGTGCCGGATCCCAGCGCAATCGACCAGATCAGTCCTTTGACCACGATCAGCATGATCAGCGCATAGGCCATGCGATCGCCGTTGAGAAGTTCCTTGATGATGTCGTAACCGACCCCCAACGCGCGCGGCTCGAAGTAGCCGCCTATGCCCACCACCAATCCGCCGATGGCCGGCCACCACATCCAGTGGATCGGCAAGCGCTTGAAGGCGTCTTCGGCGCGGTAAACGGCGGCGGTGAGCAGGATCGAGAGCATGCCGCCCGTCAGCCCGACGAAGGCGGCCGAGAAAATCGCCTCGGCGGACAGCGCTCCGTGGGCCTCGACGGCCCAGATCGGGCCCGATTCGTGAAGAAAGAAGGGCCGCAGCAAGGCGGCCACTGTGCTCGCCAAGGCAACCGGGATCAGGCTGCGGGGCTTCCATTCGAACAACAACAACTCGACCGCCAGCAATACGGCCGTCACCGGCGCGTTGAAGGTGGCCGACATTCCGCCGGCGGCGCCGGCGACGAGGAGCGTCTTTCTTTCGACCGAGCTCATGCGAAACATCTGGGCGATGATCGAGCCGACGGCGCCGCCGGTCATGATGATCGGCCCCTCGGACCCGAACGGTCCGCCTGAACCGATCGAGATGGCCGACGAGATCGGTTTGAGCAAAGCCACCTTGGGCTGCATCCGGCTTTGTCCGATGAGGATCGCCTCGATCGCCTCGGGAATGCCGTGGCCTCGGATCCGTTCCGAGCCAAAGCGAGCCATCAGGCCGATGATCAACCCGCCCGCCACCGGTACCAGGATGGTCCAGGCGCCCAGCAGATGAAGCTTTCCATCCTCGAACACGGCGGGCGAACGCGCGACAATCGAAAGCTCTTGGTAGTAAAAGAGGTTGGTGAAAAAGGCGATCAAGGCCAACAGGGCCGCAGCCACGGCGGCGCAGATGGCACCGACGGCCACCGCGACGACGCAAATCCAAATCAGGCGGAATTCGGCGGAGAAGTCACCCGGTTCTGAATCCATACGGAAAAGGGCCTTCGGTTGATGCACCGCGCGCGGGATGCCTGACGTACCCCTCGGCTTCCCAAACAGACTGTCAGGCTCGAAAGCCTAACCTACGATCGTGCGACACGCCAAGCCCATTCACGCTGAATCCGCCGGAAAGTAGCGCGAGTGGCCATTTATTGAACAGTCAGGTGATTGGGGCGGAGGCAGGGCCGCACGTAGAACGGAATTTATTCCGTTAGAAGGCGGGAAACGGAATGAATTCCGTTCTACGAAGCAGGCGGCCCAGGCTCTGCCGGCTCTGCCCCAGCCACCGCGCTTTCACGCATGGACCGCGTCGGTCTCCAGCCGCGGCAGGGTGGCGGGGTCGAAGCGGCGGGGCGAGTGTGCTTTCGTGGGCCAAGTGTCGTCCTTCTCCGGCAGCGTGGCCAACTGCGAAACGTAATAGGCCTGCACCCCCTCGGTGAGTATCTGCTCGGCGCCGTTGAGGAACTTCTCGGCGTCGAACCAACCCTCGCGGAAGTTCTCCCACAACTCGTCGAGCGTGGCCTGCGAATGGTGTTCCTCCTCGCTGTCGTGGTAGGTGATATAGCCCAACGGCACCGCTTTGGCCAACGTGGTGTTGAGCTTTTGCATGCCGGCGATCCAGGGTTTCCAGAGGCTGTTGGCCGCCCAGTTCTCGATGCCGAACGACGCCCCCGTTGCGGTCGATTGGTCGGTGCTGGCGTAGCAGTCGAAGGTAGCGTTGACGAAGGCCACAGTGCCGGGCTTGCCGATCCAGATTTTCCCCAGGTCCTCGAACTTCAGTTCCAGCCCGGCCGCCATGTTGCGCAGCCAGGTGAAATGGACCGTTTCCATCCGCCAGCGGCCCGTCAACTCACCCTCGAAGCCATGAGCGTAGGGAATGCCCTTTTCGTTCAAGAGCACCTTGAGCCGCTCCTGGTAGGCTTCGAGCGTGGGAGCGTTCGCCACCAGCTTGGCCTGGGCCACGTCGAATTGCGACGCGAACACCGAGAACTGCTGCAGCTCGTGCCGCGCCTGGGCGAACGTCACGCCGCCCGCGAATCGCTCGAGGTAGAGATTGCTCGCCACAATCGGGTGGCACATGACCCGCGCGCAGGCGTCAACGAGCAGTTGCTGGAAGTCGGCGGCGACTTCGGGCCGCAAAGCGCCAGAGCGGACCTCGCCGCGCACCTGGTCGAGCACACGGTCGGCCTGGGTGGCGAACAACTCCAGGTGGCGCGGCACCGCGTCGCGCGAGGGGAGAATGCCGACGGCCACGAACATGTCGAGCGCCGAGGTGGCCAAAGGAACGCGCACCGAACCGGTCATGGGAACCTCCAGTAAGGTAAATAGTAGGCACACTCCGTGTGCCGTCACCGTCCACCAATGGGGCCGTTGGGCCACAAAGCAACGGCACACGGAGTGTGCCAGCTTCTTTCGGTCTTTCGGTGGCTGGATGAATTCTACGCGCGCCCGTTTGTTCGGGGCAAGCCGCAGAGACCGCAATCCTTGCTTCCCCAGTTTATCTTGGCCGATTTCACCGCGGGCGCTAGAATGCCTGCCCGCAATCTGCCCCAGCCACCGCAACCCAACTGATTCAAGGAGACCCAGCAGGATGGCAACCGTCGCCCGCGGTAAAAAGCCCGACAAGGATCCAATCCAGGAAACGCCGAAACCGGCGCGAAAAGGTCGCGGCGGCCGGACGGCATTTCTCGCCGCGCTACTGCTCGCGCTCGTCGTACTGGCGCCGACCATCGCCACCCGCACACCGCTGCGCGACACTTGCCTGGTCTTGGCCTGCCGCATCGCCGGCGTCGACGGCAATGTCAGGGCGGGCGATCTCTCGCTGGGATGGCTGTCGCCGGTCTCGGCCACCCAGGTCGAAATCGACGATTCGCAAGGCAACTTACTGCTGAGCCTGGCAAAAGTAGATTGTGACAAAACGCTCCTTGACTTACTCCTACACCACGCAGACCTGGGACACACCAAGCTCGAAGGGGTCAAGGCGGAGGTGACCCTTACCGACACGGGAAGTAATGTCGAAGAGGTGCTGGCCGCCTGGCTGGCGCCGAGAACGAGCGCCGCCAGCATCGTGTGCGAGCTGGAGCTGACCGACGCCCAGGCTTCAATCCACGACACGGCGTCGAAGCGCGATTGGCAGCTCGAGAAGATCGAGTTGCATCTCAAGCTGTCGGCCGACGCCGCGCCAATCGAGGTTGATCTCGCGGCGGTCGTCGCCGGCGAGGGCGCCGACGGACGGATCGCATTGAAGTACCCGCCCACGGCCGCGGCGGCGCCTGATGGAACACAGCCCGATGCGACGAAGCCGGCCGGACCGTCAAGGGGTGAAATCGTCCTGGAAGCCGACTCGCTCCCACTGGCGCTGGTGCAGCCTTTGGTACGCAGGATCGTGCCGGGCTGTGAATTGGCGGGCCGGCTCGCCGCGCAGATCGGCTGGCAGCGTGATGAAAACGACGGTTTCAAGACCGACGGCGTGTTGACGGTCGCCGGCTGGCAATTGGCCGCGCCGGGCTGCGCGCCGTGGACCGAGGAAAAGCTGGATATGACCCTATCGGCCGCCGGCACGCTCGCCGGCGCGACCGTCAAGAGCGTCGAAAACGCCGTCGCCGAAACGACCGTGACCGCAGGCCGTTTTGACCTTCGCCTTGTCAAGCCGATCGAACAGCCATCCGCCGAAACGGCATGGCCGATCGCCGTGGGGTTCGAGGGAGATCTTGCCACCTGGGTGGCGCGGTTCGTGCCCGCGGCCGCGACGCGCGATGGCTGGCGGGTCGCGGGGCGCTTGCAAGTGGCGGGCGACGTGCAATACTCCAAGCAATCGACCAGCGGCGGGATCGAGCTGACGGTCGACGACCTGGTCGTGACGCCGCCGCACGCTCAGCCCGGCGGCGCGCAGAAGGTCAAACTGACCGCAAACGGCGTCTACGAGCCGGGCGCCGACACCGTACAGATCGCCAAATTCGAACTCGATTCCGCGGTCATCCGCGCCAGCGGCAAGGGACAGTTCGACCAGCTCCGCGACAAGCCCAGCGTGCGGCTCGAAGGGCAAGTCGATTACGATTTGCAACAGGCCGATCAGTGGTTGCGACCCTATTTCGGTGAGAGCCTGCAACTCACCGGCCGCGAGGCGCAGCCGTTTTCCTTGGCTGGCCCGTTGCCGATTGCCGGCGAAGATCCATTGGCATGGCTGGCGCAGTGTACCGCGAAGGTCGACGTGGGCTGGCAAACGGCCAGCTTCCACGGCTTCGCCGTGGGCCAGGGGCGGATCGAAGCCGAGCTTGCCGACGGCATGGTCCGGGTCGCGCCGTTCGATCTACCGGTGAGCGAAGGGCAAGTCCATCTGGCGCCGCAATTGCACTTGTCGCCGGCGCCCGCCGTGCTGACGCACGACCCCGGGCGGATCGTCGACTCGGTCGTGATCACGCCCGAAATGTGCAACGCCGGCATGAGGTACGCCATGCCGATCCTGGCCGGCGTGACCCATGCGCAAGGTCGTTTTTCGGTCGATTTGGCCGATTGCAAGTTGCCGCTTGCTGACGTCGTCGTGGGCAGCGCGGCGGGCAGGATCACGATTCATTCCGTCGAGTTGGGGCCCGGCTTGCTGGTGCGGGCATTCGGCCCCGTGCTGGAAACGCTGCACGAGGTCTTCAGGGCGGGCGCGACCGATCCATTGGCAGGGGTGAACATTGCCCGTGAATGCCCTGTCGACTACCGCCTGGTCAACGGTCGAGTTTATCATCGCGGCCTGGTGCTGGAGTTTCCCAGCGTCACGGTGAGCACGTATGGTTCGGTGGGGCTCGACGAGACATTGGCGATCATGGCGGAACTGACGTTGCCCGAAAAATGGACGGCAAACCATCCGTTGGGCGCGGCGCTGACGAGCAAGCCGCTTCAAATCCCCATCGGCGGCACGCTCAAGCGGCCGCAGATCGACGGCCGCGAAGTGGAACGGCTGACCGGCCGAGCCGTCAAAGACGTGGCCCAGGACGTGATTCATAACGATCTGGGCCGCGAGCTGCGGCAGGGGCTGGATCATCTGTTCGGGCCGCCACAATGATACGGCGTCCCGTGATTCGTAGCCGGATTCGCAAGAATTCGGGGGGTGGAGAGCCGGCACCGGCACCATATTTGACGCGTCCGACAAGGAGACATCCGCGTAGGGTGGGACAAGCTCGCCTTGGGCGAGCGACGGCCCACCATCGTCTGGCAAAGGTGGGCCGTCGATCGCTTCGCGATCTTGTCCCACCCTACAAATACTATAGGCCGTCAACCGGGTTTGCGCCGCGCCTGAAATCCGTATAATCAGCATGCCCTCTTGATTCATTCGGCTTGGCCAATGCCCCAGCCGCCAACCTGTTGCAAAGGCGAAACTCCCATGTCAGATCGCGCCTCGTTCTTCCGCTCCATTACCCTTCCGATGGTTTGCACTGCGGCCTATTTAGTGACCTGGTCGGTGACACCTGAAAGCGCCGCCGCCCAGCCCGCGACCAAAAAGCCGGTCCCAGCGTCCGGGGCGCCGAAGACCGCCGTCGTGAAGCCCGCGTCCAAACCGGCGGCCGGCCCCTCGGTGCCGGCGGGCATGAAGAAAGTCGCCGCCGTCGAGGGAATCACCGAGTACCGGCTCGATAACGGCCTGCGGCTCCTGCTCTATCCCGACAGCTCGAATCCCACCGTCACGGTCAACCTGACCGTGTTCGTCGGTTCGCGCCACGAGGGTTACGGCGAGACGGGCATGGCCCACTTGCTGGAGCACATGCTCTTCAAGGGCACGCCCGACCATCAGGACATTCCGCGGCTGCTGCAGGATCGCGGCGCGAGGTTCAACGGGACGACCTGGCTTGACCGCACGAATTACTACGAAACGATGCCGGCAGGCGACGAGAACCTGAAGTTCGCCCTGGCGCTCGAGGCCGACCGGCTGGTGAACAGCTTCGTCAAGCGGGAAGACCTGCTCTCGGAAATGACGGTCGTCCGCAACGAGTTCGAAATGGGTGAGAATTCACCACAGATGGTGCTTGATGAGCGGGTCATGGCCACGGCTTTCGAATGGCACAATTACGGAAAGTCGACGATCGGCAACCGCAGCGATATCGAACGCGTGCCGATCGAAAATCTGCAAGCCTTCTATCGCAAGCACTATCAGCCCGACAACGTGATGTTGGTCGTGGCCGGCCAGTTCGACGAAGCCCACACGTTGGCCTACGTCGCCGAGTTCTTCGGCAAGTTGCCAAAGCCTGCCCGCAAACTCCAGGAGACCTATACCGACGAACCGCCGCAAGACGGCGAACGAACGGTGACCTTGCGGCGCGTGGGCGACGTGGCGCTGGTCGAGGTCGCCTACCATGTGCCCGCCGGAGCCCACCCCGATAGCGCGGCGCTTGCGGTCTTGGCGAAAATCCTTGCTATGGAACCGGCCGGGCGGCTCTACAAGGCGCTGGTCGAAGGGGGGCACGCGAGCAAGGTTTCCTCCAGCGCGCTCCCTCTGCACGATCCGGGCGTGTTCACGGTTACGGCGGAGGTACGACGCGCCAACCCGTTGGAGGCCGCGCGCGATACGCTGTTGGAAGTGACCGAGGGGACCGGCCAAGGCGACATCGCCGCCGACGAAGTCGCCCGGGCGAGGCTGCAGATTCTCAAGCAGCGCGAACTCGACGCTGCCGACACCAAGAAGATCGCCATCGAACTTAGCGAGTGGGCGGCGCAAGGCGATTGGCGACTCTACTTCCTGAATCGCGACCGAATCGAGAAAGTCACGCCGGCCGACGTGCGCGACGTGGCGGCGCGCTACCTGACGACGACGAACCGCACCGTCGGCCTGTTCGTTCCCACCGACAAGCCCCAGCGGACGCCGGTCCCCAGCGCTCCGGACGTGGCCGGGCTCGTGGAAGGGTACAAGGGGCGGGCAAAGTCGGCCGCGGGCGAGAGTTTCGACGTTTCGCCGGCCAACATCGAGAAGCACGTCGAGCGGACCACGCTGGCCGATGGGATCAAGCTGGCGGTCTTGCCGAAAAAGACCAAGGGTGAGGCGGTGCATGTGCACCTCGTGTTGCGTTATGGCAACCTGGAGAACCTCAAGGGGTACTCGATCGCCGCCGAAATCCTGCCGACACTGATGACCCACGGCACGAAGCGGCTCTCGCGCCAGGAATTGCAAGACACGCTCGACCGCGAGCAGGCTGATCTCGAGGCGCGTGGCGCGCCGGGCTCGGCGATGTTCTCGATCCAAACCAAGCGTGATAACCTGCCCGCCGTCTTGGAATTGCTGCGGCAAGTTCTCCGCGAGCCGGCGCTGGCCGATGACGAATTCGACGTGCTCCGCCGGGAACATCTGGCCGGCATGGAAGAGCGGCTTAACGATCCACAGCAGCAGGCCATCGTGAGGGTCCGCCGCACCGTTTCGCCCTACGACGACGACGACGTGCGGGCGACGCTCCCCATCGAGCGCGACATCGAGTTGACCAAGGCGCTCACGCTCGATCAGGTCAAGGAACTTTACACTCAGTTCATCGGCGCTCAGGCGGGGGAGATCGCCCTGGTCGGCGACTTCGACCCCGCGGAATGCACGGCGATTCTCCGCCGTGCGTTCTCGGGCTGGGTCGCTCCGCGGGAATTCGAGCGAATTCCGCTGATCGTATTCCCTGACGCGACGGGGACCGAGCAACAGATCGACCTGGCCGACAAGGAAAGCGCGATCTACGTCGCAGGCCAGGCGTTTCCGTTGTGCGACGCCGACCCCGAGTACCCAGCGCTGACATTGGGCAATTTCGTGCTGGGCGCAAGCGGACTTTCGTCGCGGCTGGGAAACCGCGTGCGCCAGAAAGAAGGCTTGTCGTATGGCGTAGGCACGTTCATGCGCGCCGAGTCGCTCGATCAAAGGGCCAGCTTGACGGTGTTCGCGATCTACAACCCGGTCAACGTCGAGAAAGTCAAGACGGCGATCCGCGAGGAGATCGAGAAGCTCGTCGAGGCGGGCGTCACCGACACGGAACTTGCCGAAGCCAAGAGCGGCTACCTGCAGACGCAACGGGTCTCGCGCAGCGACGACGGCCGGCTGGTCGGCATCCTGGCCGATACCTTGCACACCGAACGGACCATGGACTACTACGCCGAGTTGGAGCGGCGGATCGCGGACGTCACGGCCGACGACGTGCTGGCGGCGCTGCGGAAGTACATCGATCCCGCGAGGCTGGCGATCGTCGTGGCCGGGGATTTCACACCCAAGAAGGAGCGACCCGAGAACAAGGACGAGGCGACGGAAAAGCCGGATCGGTAGCAGGAATCAAGTCCAGCCGCCCGGCGGCGAAAGAGCGTAGGAGGGGCAAAAGCCCTCGTCGTTCGTCGTATCGGGTTCTGTAGGGAACGCCCTCCGTGGCCTCCGTGGCGTTCCGCGGAGCTGGCGCGACGTCATCGGGCAGGATACGCCAGCGCCACGGATGTGTTCCCTACAGAGCGCGTCCCATCTTCGGATTCTTGCCTTAACCTGGCCGATTCGGGCTCAATAGATCGCCCAAATCCCTGGTGTCGCCAGTTCGACCAGGTGCCCGTCGGGGTCACGGAAGTAGATGCTCTGGCCGCCCCGCTCCCAATGGACCCGGCCTTCGATGGCGACGCCCTGCGAGGCCAGCCGCTCTTCCCACTTCGGCAGGTCTTCGGCCGTGATCGAGAAGGCAAAATGGGCCGAGCCGTCGCCGCCGTGTGGAGGGATCACGCCGCCGGGCACGACCAACGGGGCCAACCTGCCCCCTTTTTCGAACAGCAGGAGCACGCTGCGACCGCCTACGTTGAAGGCACAGAACCTCTCGTCGAGCGCGAGCGTCTCGAAGTCGAAGAGCCGGCGGTAGAACGCCACGGCCACGTCGAGGTCTTCCACGTCGATGGCCGTTTCAATCACGCCGACGATTCTGTTACTCATCGTCATATTGCCGAGCGAGCCGTTTGGGGGCGTTGTTGCGCCAGGCCGCAGCCAGCGCGGGCCGGACGGTCAACGCTTTGGCGTCGCGAAGGCGGACGATGGTACACCCGCGGCGGCCCCATGCCCCGCTGGCGGGATGGAAAGCGTCCGGCTCGGCCCGCACGAACGACGCCTGCTCGTCCGCCGTCAGCTTGACCATCCCCCAATCTTCGTCGGGCCCGAGGGTCGCGAAGATCTTCCCGCATACCCGGAAATCGGGATGGCCCATGTGCTCGGCTTCCAATGCTTCGGGAAGACCAAGCGCCAGGCTCCGGAATTGTTTCGCGGTCATGGTCGCACCACGACTGACAGAGCGGCGCCCTTACTTCGGCATCGGAAGCAAAATGACGGCATCCTCCGAAAAAGTCGCGTCGCCCTCCTTGCCGTTGATCCGGTACTTGACTTTCAACTGCTTCACGACGCCCGGCGCCGGGTCGCCTCCGAAACTGGCGTTGAAGCTTTGCGACGGCAAGGAAATCAGGGGCAGCTCGCCCACGAGCTTCTTCAGCGTCTCGGTCACGTCCTTCTGGTTCGCGCCGGCCCCATATTCGGCCTTGACGATCTCCAGCTTGACCGGGTCGAGCCCGCTCTTCGATAACAACTCCCGTACATCGCCCTCCTTGCCGCCGATCTTCTGGGCGATGGCCAACGTGACTCCCGTGGCGTCCCCCTTCAACTCGGGATCCTTGATCGCTTCGACGGCCAGCTTGAGCGTCTCGATGTTCGGATAGCGTTGGAGTATTTCCAGCACCAGCTTCCGCTCGGCGGTTTGGCCGGCAGCCTGGTAGGCGTTCCGGCACATCTCGGCCCGCTCTTTTTCCGGCATGGGCAATTGGCGCGCGATGCGGATGTAACCGCGCAGCGCGCGTACCTGGTACTTGTTGCCGGGGTTGGCCTTCGCCAAATCCAACAGGACCGGCGCCGCGTCGACGCTCATCCACGCTCCCAGCAAACGGCTTCCGGCGTCTTGCAGTTGGGGCTCGTCGCTTTTCGCGGCGGCACCCACGGTCTGAAGGGCCTTGGGGCCGCCCATCCCACCAAGGATGTCGAGTAGCGTGCATTTCGTCGGCACCGGCGATCGCGACACGGCCGCCGCCAGCTCCGCCGCGCAGGCCTCGCGGTCGGGCATGCGGAGACAGGCCTCGCGAAGCGCTTGCTGGGCCGCCTTCACGTCGTCAGGGTGCTTGGGCTCGACAACCTGCGAGACCAGCACGGAAAGCCCGTCCTGCGCTACCGTGGCCCCCAATGCGGTCAGTGCCGCGCCGCGAACCGCCGCGTCGGGATGGCCCACCGCCTTGAGCAGGGCCGGCGTGGCGTTGATCTGCCGCTGACCCACCAGCCCGATCAAGAGCGGGTACACTTTTCCTTCGGCCTTGGCAAGGCGCGCGGCGATTTCCGTGTCCACATTCGCGCCAGGCAGCTCGGCAAGCGCCGTCTTCGCAGTCTGCGCTAGCTCCTCATCGGCTTCGAGCGCGATTTCCAAAAGGGCCGACAAGCACGATGCGTCACCCAATCGTCCGACGACGCCGATGGCGGCCATGCGAAGTTGCTTGGGGCCGCTCGTGGCGGCCCGCAACATGGCGGGCGAGATGACGGCGCCCTCGCGGCCGGCCAACGTGACCACGAGCAAAGCCGCCCGCTGGGGCGTGGCGCTGGCCATTTCGGCCTCCAAGGCGCCCGCGACTTCGCGTCCGGGCAACTCACGGGCCGTGCTCAAACCGATCTGGAACAATGCCTTGTCCGGCGAGCGGAGCTGCTCGACCAAGAGCTCGATTCCGTCCGCCTTGCGAGCGAGAATCGCTCCGCGAGTGGCTTCCAGGATTCTCTGCTTGGGAACTTCGGCCTTACGGACTTCGTCGTAAATCTTGATCGCCTCGGCCGAGTGGCCCTCGGTCAAGAGGCGCTCGGCGCAGAGAATACAGCCCTCGGCGACCGCCGTACGGACGGCGACGGGAGCGCTGGCCAAGAGGGGCCGGAGCAGTCCGGCCGCCGCGGTGTTTCCGATGTGTCCCAAGGCAACGGCCGCGGCCGAAGCGACGTCGGCGTCTTGGTCCTTCAACCGCCGGCCCAAGGGATCGACCGCTTTGGCGTCGCGGCGAACGCCGAGGGAATTGATCGTGCCGACCAGAAGCCGGCCTTTGAGCGCATCAATCGCTGTGCGCAACGCCTC
>DATLQY010000370.1:0-9346 GCA_035534975.1 Pirellulales bacterium | reverse complement strand
TTCAACCGCAGCGTGCTCAACGACCTGAACATGCGCGTGTTCGAGGCCCTCGCCAGCGGCTCGCTCTTGATCACCAACGTCCTGGTGAGCAACGATCCGGGGGACAATGACTTGGCCGGCAATGGCCTGGCGGGCAATTGCCTGGCCGGCAATGGCCAAGCCGAGCTGTTTCGCGACGGGGTTCACCTGGTGACGTACCGCGCGAGCGAGGATCTGCTCGAAAAGGTGCGGTACTACCTGGAGCACGACGAGGAGCGCGAGCGGATCGCCGCCGCTGGCCGGGCCGAAGTGCTGGCGAAACACACGTACCGGCACAGGATGGAGGAGATGCTGGGGGCGGTGGGGAGCAGCAGGGAGTCAGGAGGCAGAAGTCAGGAGGAGGCTGGCGGAGGGCGCGAAAAGGGGAAGAGGGGAGAAGGGGAAGAGGGGAGCCGACCGGAGGTGGTCGGGGAGCGGGCAAGCGCGGAGCTCGGAGCGGAGCAGTGTGGTGCTGAGCAATCGTTCCTCGATGCCCAACACCCAAAGCCTAACGCCCAAAGCCTCCTTTCGAATGACCAAGCCCAACTGACAAATGACCAAGGACAACTGACCAATTCTTACTACGATTTTCCCCGCCCGGAGGTGCTGGCGATGGTGCCGCCGACGGCGCGCAGGGTGCTCGACGTGGGCTGCGGCACCGGCAGACTGGGACAAGGGCTCGAGGCGCGGCAAACGTGCGAAGTGGTCGGCGTCGAGCGGAACGAGCAGGCGGCGGCCGTGGCGCGCACTCGGCTGGATGACGTACACGTGGGCGATTTCGAACGCATGGAGCTCCAATTCCCAAGCGGCCATTTCGACGCGGTGGTGTTCGCCGACGTGCTCGAACACCTCCTCGACCCGGTGGAACAGTTGAAACGAGTGCGCCCTTGGCTGCGCGCCGGCGGCGGGCTGGAAAACGGCGGCGTGGTGGTGGCCAGCATCCCGAACGCGCGGCACGCCGACGTCGTGCGATCGCTCGTGGAGGGAAATTGGACGTACCAGGCCAGCGGTCCGCTGGACCATACGCACACCGGCTTCTACACCAGGCGCGATATCGAGGAGATGCTCGAGGCCGCCGGTTTTTCGGCCGTCTCATGGACGGCGGTGCCCGGGCCGGGCTACGACCACTGGGAGGCGAAACGCCGGCCCGGCGAGGTCGACCTGGGCCGCGTGCAGCTCGTCGGCTTTCCCCAACACGAGGCGCAGGAGTTTTTCGTGTACCAGTGGCTCATCGTCGCGAAGGCGGCGGAGAAGGCAAAGGAGTCAGAAGTCAGGAGCCAGGATTTCGACGCTGGCCAGCAGGCGAGCGAAATCACCGTGTCGCCGCGTCCCCCACTCATCGCGTCCTCTGCCATCCCTTCATCCCCTGATCCTCTGGTCCCCTCATCGTGCCTGTCGCCTGCTTCATCCCCCATCCTTCATCCTTCATCCTTGCCCCCTTGCCTTCTGCTCATGGTCACGCACAACCGGCTCGCGCACACGCGGGTGGCGCTCGATTCGGTGCTGGCGCTCGACTATCCGAGCCTGAGGATCGTCGTGTTCGACAACGCCTCGAGCGACGGCACGGTGGAATTCTTGCGCGCGCGGCTGCGCGGCGAGTCGCGCGCGACGCTCTTGGCGTCGAACGTCAACCGCGGCGTGGTTTACCCGATGAACCTGGTCTGGTTCGGCGACCAGGCGAGCGGGGGGCGTTCTTTCGCCGAGCAAAAGGCGACGTTGGGCAGCGCCGAGTTGTTGGCCAAGGTCGATAACGATACGTGGGTGCCGCCCGACTTGCTGCTGCGCCTGGCCGAGTGCCACCAGCGCAGTGAGCGCTTCGGCGCGCTTTCCGGCTTCCACTTCCGGGCCGAGGGCGAGGCGCTGGTCGACGCGGGCCGCGCCGGCGAATTCGACGGCGTGCGCGTCCTGGCGCAGCCCTACGTCGGCGGCTGCGCGGTGATGGTCCGCCGCGCGGTGCTCGACCGGCTCGGGCCAATCCCATGCGGTGGCCACGCCCGCGCCGGCGACGGCAACGATACGGGGCCGGTGTTGGATTCGGGCTGGACTTTCTACCAGGAACGGATGACCGAGTTGGGGCTTGTGAACGGCTACCCCTGGCCGCCGATCCATGTGGACCACATGGAAGACGTTCGCTCGGCGCGCTCGATCCGCACGGCCGAGCACGAGGCCTACAAGCAGGCGATGCGCGGCATGAGCCTCGAGGAGTTCACGCGCGAGCTGTGCGTGTGGCGGCCGATTTGGGAGGGGACAGGTAACAGGGGACAGGTGACAGTCGGCATTGGGAAAGGGGAAGAGGGGACGCGGGGAGGGGGAGATGGGGAGACGCGGGGACAGGAGGACGCAGAACGGGGCAACGCTTCCATTGCAAAATGCGAAATGCAAAATGAGAACTGCAAATTGGAAGAGCTCCAACGCCCAACGCCTAGCGCCCAACGCCTTTTCTTCCGCCAGAACTTCCGCGGCGACTTCGAACAATTCGATTTCCGCGGGCCGGCGTTCGCCTTCGCGCGCTTCGCCGACGGCGAACGGGCAATCTGCATGGGCAAGCCCGTCGAAGGGGCCGACGGCTGGCGCTACGCGGGCGGCGCGTCGCCGTTCCAGGAGGCGCTGCTGGCGGCGCTGCGGTTCAACGATCGCGATTATTACATCGGCATCTCCGACGGCTGCTGCGACGCCGCGGCCAAGGAGTGGTACCTGCGGCAGATCACCGTGCCGATGTCGCACGTGACGTTTTCGAACATCTTCGTCAACGGCAACTACGAGCGGTTCAAGCGCCTCGACCTGAGCGCGGCGGCGACCGTCGCGCCGGAAGGGGGCGATTACTGGGTGCCGCAAGACGTGATCGGCTCGCAATTCGACATCGACCAGCTCGTGGCGCGCCTCGTGCGCGTCGAGCGGACGATTCTGGTATCGGCCGGACCGGCGTCGGCGGTCATCATCCACCGCTATTGGCAGAGCGCGCCGCCGGAGCGGCGGCAAGCGATCGTCGACGTCGGTTCGGCCATCGACGAGTGCACCAAGGGGCGGCGGACGCGGCAGTACCAGGTGCCCGGGAGCAGGAACGCGGAGCTGGTGTGTACGTGGTGACAGGGGCGAGGAGGTGAGGAGGTGAGGGGACGTCGAGCCTGGACGGACAATTCTTTAGCCACGGATGACCACGGATCAAACACGGATGCAAGACGATTTCACGCAATGGCGCAAAGTACGACGAGGTTCTTTGCGCTTTTGCGCCTTTGCGCGAGATTTTCATTCGTCAACACCTGCGAACGTATTCCAACATTAATAACAATAATCCGTGTGAATCTGTGTCACTCCGTGGCGAACTTTCCTCGTCCTCCTGGCACCCGCCTCCTGCCTCCCGCCTCCTGACTCCTAACTCCTGACTCCTAACTCCTGACTCCTGACTCCTGGCTCCTGACTCCTAACTCCTAGCTCCTCCTAACGCCTAATTCCCAACTCCCGATTTCCCATGCCAACCAACCTGACCCTGCCGCCGCCGGCCAAGTCGGCGGCCGATCTGCTTGCGACGACACGCGCCGAACGACTCGTGGTCGAAGACTTTCGTCCGCTCGCCGAGAGCATCGAATGGGAGCTGGGGCGCCTGTTCTACCAGGCGCGCGGCAGCCTCGCCTTCCAAACCACCGAACATGTGCCGTTCGAAATCAATAACGACGGGACGCTCTCGACCCACGCGGCCGAGGTGCTCTTCGCCAACCTCACGGCGGGCGAGGCATCGCGGCCGCCGGGAGCGGTGTCCCCGGAGGCGGGCTGCGCGGTTTCTCCAGAGGCGGGCTGCGCGGTTTCTCCGGAGGCGGGCTGCGCGGTGATTTACGCCCTCGAAATCGGGCCCGGCACGGGCCTCTTCGCGCGGTTCTTCCTCGACGCCTTCCGCGATCTGTGCGCCGAGCGCCAAAAGGATTTTTATGATCGCCTTTGTTTTGTGCTGGCCGATTCGTCGGAGCAAATGCTCGCCGACATCGAGCAGGGGGGCGTGCTGGGGCCGCACCGCGATCGCTGCCGGATGGTGCATGCCGACGCGCGCGATATTGCCCGCGCGCTCGCGGAGGTCGGAAGAGGGGATAGGTTACAGGGGACAGGTTACAGTCGGCAGTCGGCGACTGCCGACGAACCATTGACTGGACTGAACTCTGAACCGAGAAGCAATGAACAGGACCCAACGGAGGGGGAGCGTGCGGCCAAGCCGGCCGTTGGACCGTTCAGCGCGGTGTTCCTGAATTATGTGCTCGATTCGCTGCCGGCGACCGTGCTGGAGTTCGACGGCGACGTCGTGAGAGAGCTGCGCGTGCGCACCTGCCTGGCGCGCAATTTCAACGCGCGCAACAGCCTGGGATTGACGCCGGAGGCGATCGCCCAGCGCGCCGCGACGCGCTCCTCCGACGCGCGGCGCACGCTGATCGACCTCTACCCGTATTTCACGCTCGACTACGATTATTTTCCGCTGGAGAGCGGGCGGATTCCCTTCGTCGAATTCGCCGCCTCGCTGTCGCGGGTGCATGGCGCCGACGAGGGCGACGGGGGCACGGGCGACGCTACGCCACCGGCGTCAGCGCGCGTCGGTGAGAGCAGGTCGGAACGCGGACTAAAGTCCACGCTACAGCGGCACGTGCTGCACAGTTATGGGGCGATCGAGTGCCTCGAAGCGTGCCTGGGGCTCTTGAGCGGCGACGGGTTCATTCTGATCAATGACGACGGGCCGACCACGTTGGATGAGTCGGCCGACGGGGCCGTCCACAAGAAGTTTTCCGGCGCGACGAGCATCGGCCTCAATTTCGCCCTTCTCGGCAAATTCTTTCGGCGGAAAGGCCACTGCTGGATCGAGCCCGCCGCGGATCGCGAACGAATCCACACGAGGCTCTTGGGGCGCGATCCGAGCGCAGCGGCGATCGAGTGTTTCCGCGAGCGCTTCGACAAGGCGAGGGAAGAATGGCTGACGGAGCCGGTCGCGCGAGCCCGGCAACTGCAACAATGGGGGCAGCCCGAGGCGGCGCTGGGCGCCTATCAAGAGGCGCTGGCGCGGCAGCCGAGGAACTGGCAGTTGATGGGCGAGGCGGCGAAGTGCCTGATGTTCGCCACGCGCGATTTCGCCTCCGCCCTGCGGCTGGGGGCGACCGCGATTTCGCTCAACCCGCGGTACTCAGCCGATTTGTGGAACACGCTGGGCGACGCCTACCTGGGTCTGGAAATGGCCGACAGCGCCGCGCTGGCGTTCCAGCGCGCGTTGGCCATCGACGCCACCGACGTCCGCGCGCGGCTGGGATTGGCGCACGGCCATGCGTCGCGGGGCGACTACGGCGAGGCGATGCGCCTCATCGCCGACGCGATCACACTCGACAAGTCGTCGCAGTACCGCGAGCTGCTCTTGCAGAAGCAGTCGCAGGTGATCATGGAGATCGACCATCAGAACCAGCAGGAGGCGCGCGCGATGTACGCGCGTCGCGGCGCGAGGATCGGAAGTTAGCCACGGACCGGCACGGATTAACACGGAAGAAAAGGGGCTCACGCAAAGGCGCCAAGGCGCAAAGCAAGAAGCAGGTCTTGGCGCCTTTGCGCCTTTGCGACCTCACCAAACGCTTGACCACGAATCCACAGATGGCGCAGATTTCGCAGATCCGGAACAATAATCCGTGTGACTCCGTGTCAATCCGTGGCTAACCTTCCTCGTTCTCCTGACTCCTGACTCCTGACTCCTTCCGATGCCTTCCATCACCGCCATCATCACCACGTACCGCCGGCCGCACACGCTCGAGGCGCTCGTGGCGGCGGTGCGCGGGCAGAGCGCGCCGCCCTGCCAACTTTGGGCCTGGGCCAATGAGCCCTGGGAAGATTTCTCGGCCGCCCTGAGGCGCATCGAGTTCGATCGCCTCGTTTGCTGCTCGCCCAACGCCTTTTTCCATGGCCGTTTCGCGCTGGCCCTCTTGGCGCCGACGGAGTTCGTGGCCGTGTTCGACGACGATTCGGTGCCCGGCACCGATTGGTTCGCCAATTGCCTGCAAACCATGGCCGCGACGCCGGGCATCCTGGGCACCGCCGGCCTCGTGCTCGATGACCTCGGCAGCGCGGGGCCGAGCTACGCCAGCCGCACGATGCACGGCTGGCAGCGGCCGAACGATCCGGCGGTTGAGGTCGACCTGGTGGGGCAGGCCTGGTTCCTGCGCACGGATTGGGTCAAGTACCTCTTCGCCGAGCCAGCGGTGACAGGCACCAACGGCGAAGATATCGAGCTTGCCGCGCGCGCCTGGCGGCTGGCGGGCATCCGCTCGTATTGTCCGCCGCACCCGCCGCGCGACCAGCGGCGCTGGGGTTCGACCCGCGGGGCGGAGCTGGGCCTCGACCAGGTGGCGGCGTCGGTAGCGCGGCCAAGTCATCTGGCCGAGCGAGAACGGATCGTGCGGACGGAGATCGAGGCGGGATGGAAGCCGCTTTGTATTAGGAGGTGAGAAGCAGGGAATTGAAAAGAAATAGGGCATGGGCCAATCTTTGGCCCATGCCCCAGGCGCTGGCTCGTTTCGAAGCGAGACCTGGTCAGGTTTCGCGTTCGTATTTGACCTTGCCGACTTTGAACTTCCGCGGCGCGCCGCGCGCCGAAGGGCCGTCGTCGGACGATTCGTCAACGGGCCCCGGAGTCTCATCGGGGTCAATCTCTGGTTTCTTGTCGGCGTCGGCGTCGTCACCGTTGGAGCTGGCTTTGGGCCCGGCGGGGGTCGGCCCGCCGCCCTTTCCGTTCGTCGCGGGCCGCGGTCGGTCGAACGTCGACTGGGACGGCGCGGGCACGACGACGGAGGGCTCGGTCACGATCAACGGGTTGCCGCACGGGTCGAGTGGCACGCGATAGACCATCGTCCGCGGCACGCGGTAGGTGTAGGTCACGGGCACCCGCTTCTCGACGAGTCGCGCAACTCGCACCGTTTCTTCCATCGCGACTTGCCTGCAAACGCGCACCGGCACGTCCTCGACACGCTCTTCCTGTACCATTCGCATCGTCGTCACCGGCACCTTGCGCACCATTTGCTGACGTTCCATGCGGCAGACCTTGACCGGCACCTTGTTCTCAATGTGCTCCGTCACCGGCCGGCACACCGTGAAGGGGACCCGGCGGACCTGTTCCTCTTGCACCATGCGGCAGACTTGCTGGGGCACTGTTTTCACGACCATTTCGTCCTCGTAGCGGGTCACCTGGACCGGCACCTTGCGCGTGACCAATTGTGGCTGCAAGGTGGTCTCGGGCACCTCTTGGGTCACGATGTTCGGTTGGTACACGCGCTGCACGGTGACCGTGCCGGGCCGTTGCTCCGGCGTCCAAAACAGCCCTCCGCGCTGGTAGGCCGTGCGGCCCGTGAGCGGATCGACCACGCACGTTCCCGACTGCCACCGCAACCGGTTGCGAACCGGACCCGGTTGATACGTCTGCTGTTCGACGAAGTAGCCTTGGTCCACCTGCACCTGGCGCATCGTCGTGACCGGCTGCATCACGGTGTAGTTCTCTTCACGTTCCATGGTCTCGACCACGGGGCGGCGAACCGTGTAGCGCACCTCGCGCTCTTCGGTTTCCCAGACCGCGCGATTGACGACGTAGCGTTCCTCGCGCTCCTGGGTCTCGTAGACGTTCCGCACGACGTCGTAGGAACGGTCCTCGATCCGCTCTTCCCAGACGGGCTGTTCGACGACGTAGGATTCCTCGCGCTCGCTCGTCTCATACACCGGTTTGGCCACCATGTAGCGACGCTGGCGAACCTCGGTTTCCCAGACGGGGCGGTAGCTGGTTACTTGTCGCTCGTCGTAGACGGTTTCATATTCGAGGCGGTAGGCGTTCACCTGCCGTTCTTCGTAGACGGTTTGGCATTCGAGACGATAGACTGTTTCGCAGCAGTTTGATTGGGCCTGCGCCGTCGCGGCTACCAGCGCGCCGGCGGCGAATGTGATTACGGCTTTCATGATGACCCCATGACCCTTTTTTGACGGAAGCGTCCCTTTAAGAGAATGTGGCGGAACAAACGCCGTCTTGCAAACAGAAAAGTTTACCAAATTCGGCCCTCGTACACATAAACTGCGACGGGAGCCTAGGTTACGGCAGGGGAAGAATTTCTAAAGATTTTTTGGCCCTGCCGCCGGTCCTACGATGTCGAAGTTCCGGATGGGATGACTGGGTAAAATGTATTGGAAAACATGGCAAACAGCCCGCGAAACGCGGGTGGAAACCGTTTGAACCGAGCCTATGCAACTCGACGAGCCGCCACGCCAACCGTTTCAGTTCAGTCTGAAGTTCCTGTTCGGGATGACCGCGGCCACCGCCATTCCCTTGGGCATCATCGTCGGCTCGCCACTCTTGATGGGCACGCTGCTGGCGGTGCTGCTCCTTTCGTTGCTTTCGATCGCCGGCTGGCTGGTCGCCGTCGACGAATGGCGCTCGCCCAAACGGTCGAAGCTCAACCTTTCAATCGCGCTTTGGTTGGCGATGACTTCGCTGGCCGTTTCAGTTTTTCTGGCAATCATTGCCTACGGCCGCCTGTGCGCGTCGCCGTGACGGTAATTTGCCACGAGCGTCACGCGTCGAGCCTGAGTTGTTCCAGCGAGGAGGCCGATCTTTCGCGTGCTTCTTGAAGGGCGAGCGCAGGCATAGCCGTTGTCCGCCAGGCCGGCAGTAGCGTATGATGGCGTTTGTCGCCTCGGCGCCGCTTTTCCGGCGATACCCGTGGCAAAGACCGTTGAACCAAGAACAACTGGCGGGCTGCTGGCATGACAGACGACCTCGAACCCGATCGCTGCGCCCGTTTGTTGAAGGCGATGGCCGATCCGGAGCGTTTGAAGATCGTACAGTTCCTGCGCGCGGGCCCCAAGAACGTCGGTGAGATCGCCGCGGAGTTGGGTGAGGAGATCGTCAATGTCTCGCACCATCTCGGCGTGTTGCGCAACGCCGGCATCGCGCTCGACGAGCGCCATGGCCGGTTCATCATCTACCGGCTGCACCCCGACGTGTTCCAGACGGGGCCGAAGGCCGGCAAGGCGGAACACCTCGACTTCGGCTGTTGCCGGTTGGAGATCCCGGCGATTGAGGAGGGGAAAAGGGGAAGAGGAGACAAGGGGACCAGGAAGGGGGTCGGTTAAGAGACGCGGAGACACGGGGACGGGGAGACCAGCATAAGCGAGTTTTCGGATAGCCACTCACCACTCACCACTCAGAGGCCGTGAATGAAATCGAGTCTTGACTGTCGGCGTGTGGTTGGGCATGCACCGGCCGATATTGGTTTTTTTGTCGGCGTAGGCCGAGCCGATGCCTTGGAGTCGTTTCGTAGGTGGCCTCAGCCGCCAA
>DATLQY010000369.1:0-6857 GCA_035534975.1 Pirellulales bacterium | reverse complement strand
AGCCGCACGTACCAGGGGATGCGATTGCTGGCGTAGCTGTGGTACTGGCTTTCGACGTCGGTCGATTCTGCTTCAGGTTCAGTCATGTATCGTCCTCAATGTCATCCGCGCCGGTCAAGCCGGGCTTCATTCTCGAGCATGGTCAGCTTGGGGCGCTCGATATCGTGGAACATGCCATTGGCGGCGGCCCAACCAAACAACAGCAGGAAGCCCGCGCTGGCCAGCAGATAGTTCACGATCGGAGCGATGGCAAAGGCGCCGGTCATATCGCCGCGGCACAGCGCGACGAGCTCGATGAACTTAGTGCCGAAGCCGTAGAGGCTGGGCAGCAATACGGTCAAGGCGAACGCGATCGTGACCAAACGGCTTCCGCGGGGCGTCATGGGGCGTCTCCCATCTCGTCGATCGGCAAATAGTCTTCGTAATAGGGATAGCTTTCGAGCCACGAGCCGAGCCACTGCACGTAGGTCAGAATTGCCAACCCGCGCTGATTCGGCTTGCTCGGATCGCCGTCGAAGAACCAGGGGTATTCGGGCATCGGCGAGCCGGTCGAGACCATCGTGGGGCGAAACAGGTGGACCGCTTGCCAGTCGTTGGCGCGACGGCCCCCCTCGCGGCTCAAGTCGGGACCGACGCGACGCGTGCCGAACATCACCGGCCGCTGCAGCTCGTTCTGGAACTCCTCGGTCTTGGCAACCGGTCCCCAACGGCGCGACTCGTTCGAAACCGGCCGCACGAATTGGCTATGGCAGTGCCAGCAGCCCTCGCCGACGTAAATGTCGCGGCCCCGCCGCAGTGCCTGCGCCGCGTTGGACGCGGTCGGCTCGCCGAAGTGCTTCGCGAAAGGCTCGGGGTAGCGCTGGGCGAGGTCTTCGAATTCGTACAACAGGTTGGCGTTCACCACCTCCTCGGCGGTCTGCTCCGGCAGGTTGCGGTACATCAAAATCGGGACCACGGCGTTGGAGAGAAAGGCAAAGGCGAAAAAACCCAGACCGCCGACCAGTAAAACACCGGCTTTCGATTCGAACATCGGAATTCCTATATTCTTGTGTTATGCCGTCGCCAACGTCGCCGCCTGGATGGGCTCGTCGCTGGAACGCCAGGTGCGCCAGATGTTGTAGAAAAAGCACAATTGGCCGGCGATGATTCCCAGGCCGGCGAAGACGCGCACGACCCAGAACGGGCGCGAGACCGCAATCGACGCGTCCCAGGGCTGCAGGCTCGACCAGGAGTAGCCTTGGAAAATGCCGGCGAATGTCAAGTCGAGGAACATCACGACGATGCCGGCCGCAGAGAACCAGAAATGGCACTCGCACAATTGCCGGCTGTACCACTCGCGGCCCAGCAGCTTGGGAAAGAGGTAGGTCATGATGCCGAAGAGCCAAAGGCTGAATACGCCGAACATGACCAGGTGGGCGTGGCCGACGACCCAGTCGGTGAAGTGGATCAGGGCCTGAAACGTGAGCGTGACCTGCAACGCGCACTGCGCGCAGGTGACGAAATAGAGCACCATGCCGGTGTAGAACCAGCGGATCGGCAGGTTGGTGACGATCGCCCGGCCTGACCCCCAGATGGTGCCGAAGAAGTTGATGATCACGGTGGTCACCACCATTTCGACGGCGATCGTGGCCACCACCGCCCCATATTGCAAGAACATCGGGATCGGCGTGTACAGGAAATGGTGGATGCCGTTGAGCGGATAAAAGAAGGCCAGGCCCCAGAACCCGACCAGCGAGAGGCCGTGGCTCCAAATCGGCTTTTTGAGCAGGATCGGCACGAAATAGTACATCAGGCCCCAGCCCAGCGGCGTGACGAACAGGCCGACCAGGTCGTGGATGAACAGCCCCGCCACCGCCCCGCCGCTCGTGCCGGCCGCGACGTATTGAGGGATGAAGTTGCCCATGGCGTAAGTCAGGAATGTCCAGATGAAGGCTGCCATGAAATACCAGAGTGCGACGTAGAGTGGCCCCTGGGCTCGGGCAATGGGGGTCATGAAATTCACGGCCACCAGCAACAGCCCGACGAGTGCCAAGGGGTCGATAAAGACGGGCGTTTCGCCCCATTCGACGCCCTGGGCGAAGCCTCCCAGGATGCCGACCGCCGTGCTGACCACGATCACTTGCCAGGCAAGGAATATGAACATCGACAATCGCGGGCTGAGCACAGGTCGCATCGCGAGCCGCGGCACGGCCCAGTGGAGCGAGCCCAAGAAGGCATTCGCCAGAAAGCCGTATGCCACCGCGTTGGTGTGGACCATCCGCCAGCGGCCGGGCGAGAAGAGTTCGATGCCGCGCAACGGGTTCCAGCTCACCAACTGCAAGGCCATCAACAAGCCGCCGACGAGCGAGACCGACAAGTACGTCAGGGCGGCCAGGTAGTACCAGATGACGAGCCGCTCGTCGACCAGGTCGTCGTGGCGCGGCTCGAAATGAGACGTGGGGGTGGTCATGAAGGATTCGACTGGGGTTGATAGGGAGAAAAACGACCGAGTGGATAGACGATGACCATCGTCCAACCGAACACCAGGTGCGTCAGTGCGGCGACCAAGGGGGGAACCAGCTCGACGATCCAACGACCGCCGAGCAATAGGGGCTGCAACCAATAGAGGATGCCGTAGAAATTCACCAGCCAGATAGCCAGCGAAAACAGGCTGGCGACAACCATGCGCGAGGCGAACGTCGAACTCGACGTATAACGAGTGAGCACGAGATGAAACAGGATGCCGTAGAGCATTCCGGTGGCGATATAGAGGCAGCAACCGATGGCCAGCGTGATACCCGTGTCGATCTTCAAAGCGGACTCACCCAGGGGAAACGTGAGATACACCTGGATCAGCCGCAGCGGGTTTTGCCGCTGGCCGGTAACGCCGCTCCAGACGAGCGAGCCGATGACGTTCGCCAGTAGGCTGGTCATGGCGCCGAACGTGCCAAGCATGAAACCGGTCGTGGCGTAGTACGCGGTGTAGTAGCTCTTGGGCGGCCAGCCGTTGGATGGCGTCTCGGCGGCCAGTTCGGCTTCGAGTCGATCCACCTGGGCATTCAGCTCGGTGAGCTGACGAAGCTTGGCGTCTCGGTCCATAATAGGGACTCGCTTTAGGTTACTCGTGCAGGTCGTCGGTGTTCGGCGCCTTGTCCGTCTTGGGCGTCTCGGCCGCGTCGTCGGATTGCGGCGTCGTGGTTGCGGTTGCTCCGGTCGGCTTGAGCTGGCGGGCAACCACGTCGCGGCGGCGCGCGCCGGAAACGAATTGCACGTAATGGACGAGGTGCCAGAAAGTATCGGGCTGTTCGGCCAGCGTCTGCTGGAAGGAGGGCATCGGCGTTCCCTTGATGCCGGAGAGGATTCGCCGGTAGATGTCGACGGGGCGATTGCCGCCGTGGAACTTTCCCGAGGTCAAGTCGGCAGCTCGGGTATTGAAGCCCCAGACGTCGTTGAAGCCTTTGGCATTTTCGGTGGTCTTGCCCGTACCGTCGGCGCCGTGGCACTTGTAGCAACTTCCCTGGTCGGTAAGAAACGCCTTTTTGCCCAAAGCAATTGATTCGTCATCGTACGCCGGCGGTTTGGTGAGTGGCATGGTGACATTGCCGCGAGCTTCGTTCCAGGGTTTGAGAATGTCGTCGATCAGCCCGGGCACGGCATCGGGGGAGATTTCGTCCTCGTTCGAGGCCTCGACGGCCAGTTGCATCTCGAGTTCGCCGCGGTGCGTGAGCGCCAGCACGTAATCGAGCACGGCTTCGATTTCGTCGTCCGGCAAGAGAGCGAAGGAGGGCATCGAAGTCCCCTTCGCCCCGTGGCGAACCGTGCGGCGCAGGTCCTCGCGGCGAGCCTTCGATCGGTCGTTGGTCGAAGTGAATTTGAACGTCCCGCGGCGGTAGTCGCGAGGGCGAGGGTCAAGGTACTCGGCTGCGGGACCCGCGCCGTCGCCCGTCACGCCGTGGCAAGCGGCGCAGCGCTCCTGGTAAATCGCCGCCCCGCGCCGCAGGTGGAAGCGGTCGGCCGATTCGTCGCCAAGCAGCTTGGCACTGGCCGGCGTGCCGCAGTATTCTCGTAGCAGGTCGCGGATTTGCGTTCGCAGTTCATCGGAAAGGTCGAGATACAACTCATCTTTGCTGGCGACATACTCAAGCTCCACCGCTCGTCGGCAGCCCCCGCAGAGAATTGCGACGCACGCCAACAGACCGGTAATCGGTCGAAACGACACCCTGCTCTCCTTGTTGCGGTGAATCGATGGATTTTCGCAGCCAATTGATCTTCGCACGCAGGAGCACATGGCGTGCCAAACAAGACAACGGCCCACTGCCGACCTGGTGGTCGTTCGCCGCATGCCGATTCAGGGCAATTTGCCGCTACGATCCGCGGCGTCATGCGATCGGAACAGCGCGCCCCCTATGTGCCAAGCGCGCCCAATCGCACACCATGCCGCGCCGGCACACCGGCGAAGAGCACAGTCGCACGTCGGGCAAGTCGGAGGAATCAGGACGAATCGACATTGGATTCACCAACAACATCCAACGGCACGGATGATGCACTGCCGGTTAGGCTTTCAAGCC
Organism: Pirellulales bacterium; assembly: GCA_035534975.1. Classification (GTDB taxonomy): domain Bacteria; phylum Planctomycetota; class Planctomycetia; order Pirellulales; family JAICIG01; genus DATKSN01. Next base: position 2,310 of record DATLQY010000369.1, on the reverse strand, counting down.
TGACGGCACGCGTAGGTTAGGCTTTCCAGCCTGACGGGATGGGGCTTTTACGCAGTCAGGCTGGAAAGCCCAACCTACGTCCGGCGTCGTCGCGCGCAGCACCAACGAAATCCCATGCCCGAACTCATCAGTCCCGCTCAACCGCAATCGACCGCTTCGGCGAAAACGCGTTCCATCTCCCGCAGCGACGTGAATTTCTGGGTCGATTTGCTGCTCCTCGTGGTGTTCCTGACGTTGGTTTGGGTGTCGGTCATTTTGCGATTCGTCTTTCCGCCGGCCACCGCGGCCGTAGGCTGGACGCTTTGGGGCCTGGCCTACGACGACTGGGTGGGCGTGCAATTTGGCGTGCTCTCGATGCTGGCGCTGGTCGTGCTCTTGCACGTGATGCTTCACTGGTCGTGGGTCTGCGGCGTGGTCGCCAAGTCGCTCCCGCGGCGGCGCGCGCGGACGATCCGGCTCGATGAGGGGACCCAGACGCTTTACGGTGTCGGCCTGCTGATCTCGCTGGTGAACGTCGTGGGGCTCGCCATCGCCGCCGCCGCGCTGATGATTCGCAACTCAGGCTGATCGGCCGCGAGAATTCGCGGGAGGCCAGCTCATCAAGAATAATCTGAGAGTGTTTTCGGCGTCAACGCCGCGCGTAGAGCGTTCAAGACGGCGATGACGTCGATGACTTCCTGAGCTACCGCGCCGGCGACCGGCGGCAGGTAGCCCAGCGCGGCCAACAGCATGCCGATGAAGCTCAGCGCCATGCCGCCGACGGCGCTCTGCAGGGCAATCGACCGCATTCGCCGGCTGACGTGCAGTAGCTCGTCGACCTTCTCCAGTGAACTGTCGAGGATCACCGCGCCGGCCGCCTCGGCTGTGATGTCGCTCTTCTGGCCGAAGGCGATACCGACCGTCGCCGTGGTCAGGGCCGGGGCGTCATTGATGCCGTCCCCCATGAAGACCGTGTTCGACCGCCTCGTCTCCTCGCGGACCAATTCGAGTTTCTGTTCGGGACTTTGGCCGAAGTAGACCTCCTCGATACCGACCAAATCGGCGAGGTAACGTACTTCCGATTCGCGATCGCCCGAAACGAGGAGCACACGGTCGAAACGGTGCCTGGGCCCCAGGTGATGAATGAACGACGCGCCGTCGGCACGCGGTTGGTCGCGGAACCGGAAGGTCGCGGCGTATCGGCCGTCGATCAAGATCACGCACTCCAGCCCGCCGCCGAGCGGCGGGAGCTGCCGCTCGAATTCCGGATATTGTGCCACCAGTTGCCGGCGGCTTGTAACCTGGACCCGCCGCCCGTCGACCACTCCGGCCATTCCTTCACCGGGTCGCTCGCTGATTTCGCTCGCCTCGCCCAGAGCGATCTCCGCCTCCCGCGCGGCATCGAGAATGGCGCCCGACAAAGGATGCTTCGAGTAGCGTTCGAGACGGGCCACCAGTGCGAGCAACTCCGCTTTCTCGAAATGGGCGTCTTCGAGGATCTCGTCCAGTTTGGGCTGGCCGTAGGTCAACGTTCCGGTCTTGTCGAAGATCGCCGTGCGGCAGGTGTCGATCTTCTCCAGCACGGCGGGGTCCTTGACGATGATCCCACGCCGGGCGGCCAGAGAGATCGATCCGATAACGGCGACTGGGATACCGATCAAGAGCGGGCAGGGGGTCGCCACCACGAGCACGGCCAGGAACCGGACCGCCGACCCACTGATTGCCCAGGCGACGATGGCAATCGCGACGGCCACCGGCGTGTAGAAGGCGCCGAGCTGGTCGCCCAGCCTCCGCAGGCGCGGGCGCCTCTGCTCTGAAGCACGCATCACCTGCATGATTTTCGCATAGCGGGAATCGACGGCGAGTTTGTCGGCCCGGATGGTGAGGGCCGTATCGCCATTGATCGCCCCGGAGAGCACCTCCGAGCCTGGCGTCTTCGCCATCATGTACGGCTCGCCGGTCAGGTACGATTCGTCCATCACGCCGTGTCCCTCAAGGACCGTCCCATCGACCGGGCAGATTTCGTGGGGAAACACGACCAGGATTTCGCCCATGACCACCTGGCCAAGGGCCACATCCGCAACCTTTCCGTCCCGCTTTTGATGGGCTACCGAAGGCACGCGCTGGGCGAGGGCTTCGAGCACCGATGAAGCACTCCGGACGGCGTACGCTTCCAGGGCCGCGCCTCCGGAGAGCATGAGCACGACCAGGGAGCCGGCCAGGTACTCTTGCAGGAGGGCCGACGTGATGATCGAAATGCCCGCCAACAGGTCGGAGCCGAAGTCCCGGCGGACGACCTTGATCGCCAGGCCGATGAGCAAAGGCACGCCA
>DATLQY010000368.1:0-7569 GCA_035534975.1 Pirellulales bacterium | reverse complement strand
CAACGGGACGTCGCGGCGCGCCGCCTCGCTGGCGCTGGCCGCAGACCGTCGCGCGGCTTCGAGCTGGGCGGCTTCGTGTTCCGCCTTTCGCAACTCCTCGGCCGCCGCCAGCGCCGCTTGCCGGCTGTGCTCCCACGCGCCGGGCACCTTGCGCTCCAAACGGGCCTGACCCATCCGAAGGAACAACTCGTCGATCTCGCGCCGCACGGCCGACCGGTCGGCCGGCGGCGCACCCGCCTCCGGCAGCGCGCTCGACGCGGCAATGGCAATGGCCGACCCGCACAGCCGCCGGCGCCAGGCGTCGAGGTCGCCCAGCTCCCGCGCTCCGGGGCGGTGGATTTCGACCGCGGCCGACTGCCGGGCTTTGGTAACACGGGCGCGGACGGTAAGCGTGCCATTGGCGGCGTAGGCGTACTCGACCTCGACGGGGGTGCCGGCGGGCAAGCCCGCCGGCAGATCGCGGACCACACACTCGCCCAGCGCAATACAGTATTCGGGCCGCTTGCTCTCACCCTCGACCACCGCCACCTTGACCGAATCCTGGTTCGGCCGGGCCGTCTGGAACCGCTTCACTTTGTGGTAAGGCAAGGGCGTGTTCTTGCGGATCAATATCACGTTCACTTTTTGCCCCGTCCGCGGGTCGGTGCCCACGACCCCCAGGCTGTGCGAGTTCACATTCACCAGCTCGAATCTCGGCGATCCCGCGTCGCCGTCTTTGCCGTCATTGCCTTCCTCACCAAGAAGCATGGCGGCATAGAGGGCGGCGCCGTGGGCCACGACCTCGTCGGCCGATTGCGAGCGATCGGGCTCGCGGCCAGTCAACTGCTTGAGCATCTCGCCGACCATCGGCATCCGGGTCGAACCGCCGACCAGCAGCACGCGGTCGATTCGCGGCCAGTCGAGCCTGGCCTGCTTGACCACCTGCGCCGTCGTGCTCCGCGTGCGTTCCAAGAGGTCGCGAGTCAGCTCCTCGAACTCGCCGCGTGTGACGTCGAGCCGCATGCGGACGCCGGCGTGGAACATGACCACCGTCGTCTTGCTCCGCTCCGAGAGCGCGTGCTTGGCTTCCTGGGCGTCGAGCCAGAGTTGGGCCGCGTCGCGCGCGTCGCCGCGGGGATCGACGCCGTGCGCCGCCAGGAACCGTGAAGCGAGGTGGCCCACCAAGCGCTCGTCGAAATCCTTGCCGCCAAGCTGCACGTCGCCGTCGGTGGCGAGAGTGCGGAACGAACGACCCTGGACTTCGAGGATCGACACGTCGAACGTGCCGCCCCCCAGGTCGTAGACCAGCACGCGCTCGCCGTCCGCCGCCGGCGCGTTGGGACCGCGGAGCGTGGCCTGCTGGTACCCGAAGGCGACGGCCGCGGCGGTCGGCTCGTTGATGATATCGAGCACTTCGAGCCCCGCCAGCTTGCCCGCCTCTTGGGTCGCCTTGCGGCGCGTCTCGTCGAAAAAGGCGGGCACGGTGATCACCACGCGCCGGATCGGACCCAGCCGGCGCTCGGCATCCTGCTTCAGCCGTTCGAGCAGGAAGCCGTTGAGCACTTCGGGCGGCACCTCATGCCCGCCCACCTGGCGTCGGAAGTGCCCGCGGCCCATGTCGCGTTTGAAGCAATCGGCGTAAGCGTCAGGTTCGAGCACCGAGCCCTTGACGGCCTCCTTGCCCACGATCACCAGTCCCGCTTCGAAGGCCACGGCGCTGGGCGTCAGCAGATCGCCCGCCTGGTTGGGCACCGTGGTCGGCCGGCCCGTGGCGTCGACATAAGCCACGACGGAGTAGGTCGTGCCCAAGTCGATGCCGATCGGGAGCTGGTTTTCGGCGGGTGCGGGCGCGTTCGGCATGGTTTGGTGCGTGCCGGCCAGTTTCAACTGTTGGTCGTGGGGCAGGTTTCCAAGGGGCCATAAAGTCGGCGTGCGCCAGCATGGCCACGGAACGTCACGCATCTGGCCGACGATGTTTCAGCAATTCAATCTCACGGCGCAAGCGTTCCACTTCGAGCTGTTGCTCCCGGGCGCGTTTTGCTTCGGCATCCGCGCGTTCTTGTTCGGCATCCGCGCGTTTTCTTTCCGCGCGCGCCTGCTCCCTGGCGGTGGGCAACCAACGGCCTGTCTTGGGATCGTAAAGCCGCAGGTCTTCTCCGTCGGCTTCGAGGTGCAGGCCGAGCACTTCACTGGGCAATCGCCCGGAGTTCGGCAAGACCGGTTCGTACTCTCCGTCGCGCAGCCGGTGCCCTTTCAACTGCCCCTCGAGGTACTCGCGATACGGGTCGAACAGAAAATACTCCGAGACTTTCAGGACGTCGCGGTACAGTTTCAGTTTCTTGTTCGTGTCGTCGCGGCGGGTCGAGTCGCTGGTGATTTCGATCACCAGGTCCGGACCGCGGCCCTCTTCCCAGAGCAGGTAGTGTTTGCGAGGCTTGTCCTTGGGGACGCCCCGCACGACGAACACGTCGGGCGAAACGTGCTTGCGTTTGTCGCCCTTGACGTAGAACATGAACATGTTGCCCGACACATAGACGTCGGGCTCGGAGGCGAACCATTCTTGCAACACCTCGATCGTGAGCAGCAGATTGTCGCGGTGGACAGGGGTTTCTCCCACGGGACGGCCATCCGAGCAGGGGTAAATGACCTCCGCGGGGCCAGGCGTCGCGGGCGTCGAAATGGGCGGAATGATCGACATGACGTCGGCTACCTCACGTGCCGCCGCTGACACGCGGCAGTCCAGTCATATTCTATCCGCCCCCCCGCCGACTGTCGACATGGCGTGGCATCGTCACGGAAAAACGGGAAGACAGGATTCCAGGATGAACAGGATGGAGAACGATACCCAAGGCAATTGTTAGCCACGGATGAAACACGGATTGAACACGGACAGGACGAAGATTGGAGATCGCTTACGGGTTGCCCGTCCTGCGTCGCACGGCATGCTCCCAGCCCGTTTCGGCAGAATCCGTTTTTCATCCGTGTTCGATCCGTGGCCCAAGTTTTTTCCAGGGACTGTTTCATTTCGGCAATGCCCCGGCGTTCGGCGTGGCATCGTGACGGAACAAACGGGAAGACGGGATTCCAGGATGAACAGGATGGAGCACTACGCCGACGCTGCTTGAACGTGCGTGGATGCGACGATGGCGATACCCAAGACAATTGTTAGCCACGGATGAAACACGGATTGAACACGGACACGGCGAAGAGTGGAGATGGTAAACGGATTCCCGTTCCGCGTCGCACGGCATGCTTCCAGCCGGTTTCGGCGGAATCCGTGTTTCATCTGTGTTCGATCCGTGGCTCAACTCCGTCTGCCGGCCTCGTTTCCGGCGGGACGGTTGGCGGCGCCCATAACGTCTCGTCGCGGCGCTCCAGCCAGGCGCGAACGAGCGACAGGTCGACGATCGGAACGTAGTGCAAATTCAACTCGCCGCCGGGCTGGCCGGCCGGCGGCGCCGCCGATTCGGCGAACACGCCCACCACGCGCCCCGCTTCGTTCACCACCGGCGCGCCATAGACCTTGACTGGCAGCGTCATTCTCACGTGCAGTAGCCGCGGGCCGCCGGGCGACGGCGGCAGCGACGTGATCACGAACACCTTGCCGCGCGCCATTTCGGGCGCGTAGCTTTGGAAACGGTTCAGCGGTTCGCCGTCGTGAGCGATGCCGACGCAGGCCAATGGCAAGCCCTGGTCGAGATCGTCGAGATCCTCCGGTGTCGCCAAGGCGGCAACCTGCGGAGGCTCCTCGGCGAGCGTGACGACGCCCAGGTCGGCATAGATTTGTAAGTCGGGCTTGCCCGCCGCGCTCTCGAAACCGGCGTGGACCCGCTGATCGACGACCTCGATCTTCGCGCCCGTCTTCTGGTTCATCGCCCAGAGCTTCCAACCGCGCCGGCGAAAGCGGGCCAATTCGACCGCCACCGTGGCGCTCGTCAAGAGCGTCACGTCGCCGATCGCCGTGCCCGTGGCCAAGGGCCACCGGGTTTGGTTCTTGGGTTCCTCAACCGCCAGCAAGAACACGGACCCGCGCAAGTCGTCGCAGACGAGGTCCCAGGCATCCCGTTGAGTTTCAGCGGGCGTTGTGGTTGCCGCCTCATCCTCGTCGTCGGTCGTTTTGGACTGCGGTGCGACTCGCTTCGCGGGTGCCCCGTCGCCGTTTTCTTGAGGTCGATCGGGGCTGTTTTGGCCGGCACCATCGTCGGCGATCGTTTCGGAGTGCGGCACGACCCCCTTCGCGGGTGCCCCGTCGCCGCTTTCTTTGATTCTTTCGGCGCTTTTCTCACCGTCGCCGTCCTGACGCGGCAATTCGGCAACGGCTCCGCCGCCGCGCCACGCGTTGAGCCCCATCAACAGCGCTGCTACCAAAAACGCGCTACCGACCAGCGCGAGGGCCAATTGTCGAACGGTGGGAGTTCGCGATGTTCCAGCCGCCGAATGCGTTTGCTCACCATGTTCCGGCACGTTCGGCGCCGTCAAAGCCGGCGCCTCTTTGGGGGCCGAGAGGCGAGCCAACAGGTTGAACGAAAAATCGGGTCCCGACGGCGACATCCGGACCACGTCGCCCGACCGTAGGCGTGTGCTCCCATGCACGACGCGGTCGTTGACGAGCAACTCGCCGTTGCCGGTGTTCTTCATGCTCCAACCCTCGTCGTCAAGCCGAAAAAAGGCCTCGCGGCCGCCGGCCCCTGGATCGACGTGGGGGTCGAAGAAAACGCGGCACGCGCTGTCGCCACCGGCGAGGAACTCCGCGGCGTCGAACTCCAGCCGTTCGCCCTGGCGCGCGCCCGAGAGGATGGTGATGCCGACGGCCATGGGCTAACGTCCAGATCTCCGCGATCCCTCCGGGACGACGTTCATGTAGACGTTACGGACGGCGAAGAACAGCTTGCGGTACGTTCCTTCGCCGCCCGGCTCCGGTGGGGCAAACTGCAAACCGTAACGGGCGAGGTGGTTGACCAGGTCGACGACGCTATCGCCCTCGAAGCGATAGCTGCCGTCGAAGACCCTCGCGTCGTTGCTTTCGATCAGCCGGTCGACTTGCCCGGCCAGCGATACCAGGAATTGTTTGCCCGGTAGGTATACGTTGTAGAAATCGTGCGGCGACAGGCCCTTGCCTTTTCGGGGAAACGCTACGTTGAAGGCGTCGCAGAGCCGGTCGGTGGCCGCCATCAACCGCTCTTCGGCTTCCGGGCTCAAATCGCCCTTCTGGCCAAGATGTCGCACGACACTGTCGCGTTCCCTCTCGAATCCTTCGCGCGCCTCGTCGAACTCGTGCCGCCGCAAGGCTCGCGGCCAGTGCGTTTCCTGAACATCGGCCGCGTCCGCGCGGAAGATCAGCGTTTTACCACCCTGCCGTCCTCCGTCAGTCAGCCGCACATGGTGGGCATCGCCCGGCGCCAGTTTCTGGTCGATCGCCGAATCGGCCAGCGATTGCGCGCCATCCAGCAACTGGTAGGCCGTCGTCACGCCCGCCAATTCACGGAGCATTTTGTTCAGCTCGTCGGTGGGGTCGCCCCTGAGCACCAGGTCGGTATTGTCGCGGATGCGGCGATCGATTTGCTTCTGGCGAGTTTCCAGTTTTTCGAGGATCGGAGGGTTCATTTTCAGACGGTAAGCGCGGTTCATTTCCTTGATCTCGAAGTAGGTCGAGACCCAGAGCCGCGCGTTGTGGATTTCGCGCTCGGCAGCGGCGGCGTGGTCCCGCCGGGCGATGGCCACGGATTCGAGGAAATCGCCCGTCGCGGCGATGTACGACGCCTGGGCGAAAATCACAGTCGAAGCGACCGTTGCCCCATATTGGGGTGGCAACGAGACATGGTGCCGCGCCGCCCGGTCGCCTTGGGCCGTGACCGGCGCCGCGTGGTGTACCGCCGCTCCGCCAGCCAGTGTGACGAGACAAACGACGAGCCGACGTTGGTTTCGCATCGGAAAACCTCCCGGGTGGTCATGCTTCTGGGCCGCATTATCCGCCAGGCGCAGGGCAAAAGTCAACTTGAAACGACTGATTATTTCGCCGGCCGGCGCCGCTACCGGAACATCACTGTTGCTCGGCCCACCGTCGGCCGGTTCTGCCTTGAGACACGCCGCCTGCGACCTGGCAAAATTCCTTGAAAAAAGCGGTTGATCGTTCTCGACTTGCCGGCCGCCACACCAACTGCGACAATCAGCATCAAGTGTTCGTCGTTGCCGTGTTCGCCGACGCCGCGGAAAAACCATGCAGGAAGGCTTCGACCCCTATCGCAAATGGCTGGGCATTCCGCCCGCGGAACAGCCGCCGAACCATTACCGGCTGTTGGGCGTTCCGTTGTTCGAGGACGACGCCGAAACGATCTCGAACGCGGCCGACCAGCGCGTGTCCTTCGTCCGCACACTGGCGGTCAGCCAATACGCCGACATCACGCAGCGCGTGCTCAACGAGTTGGCCGCGGCGAAAGTTTGCCTGCTAAACCCCGACAAGAAGGCCGCCTACGACCGGCAACTTCGCGCTCGCGACCCCGACGCGCCACCTCGGCGCGCCGTCTTGCCGCCGCGGTCAAACGTCCCCCCGAAACGGCCGACAGACTCGCCACCACCTCGTTCGGCCCACGCGCCGGCACCCGCGCGAGTGGTCCCGCCGAATCGGGCGGCCGACTTTGATCCGCTACCATTGCCTCTGATGCCGGACCTGCCGCCAATCTCCGGTGTGCCCGCGCGTCGAATTCGACCATTGCCATCAACAACCCGTCGCCCACGAAGTGGCCCAACTTCCCGGAGTTCGGATCGCCCCTTGTTACCGTTGGCGGTCGTGGCCGGGCTCTTGGTGGTGACCGTCCTGGCCGCGGTTGGCCTCATCCGCGTGGTTCGCAACCAAGGCGGTGGGGACGCGGTGACGGTCGACCCCGGCCAGATCGACCCGCAGCCGGCATCCTCTGTACCACTGCCGACGTCGACACCCGAACCGCCCAAGCCAGCTCCGCAGCCGCCGGAAAACCACCCCCCCAACATAGAGATCGTGAGCGTCGAGCCGGAGACGCCCGAAGCAGGCGGTTCGCTCACGGTTCTTTTGACCGGCCGCGACCCCGAAGGCGATGCCATCGCCTTCGAGTACCGTACTGGACCGAATTCGCCTTGGCAGATCGCGGCGGATGGCCGCGTCGCGCTCTCTGGATTGCAGGCCGGAATGCTCAATCTGGAGCTGCGCGCACGCGACAGTGTCGGCCAAATTTCCGAGGTCAGGACGCTGACCAAAGATATTCGCGCGCCCGCGCCGCCTCCCGTCCCGCCGCCCACGGCCTCTGCCATTCGAGAAAACACAGTGGCTTGGTTTCTGGCAAAGGCTGAGTCGGAACTGGCTGGAATCCAAGACGCCGATGAGAAATCCACTTGGACCGCAACACTTGCCAGCGTTCGGGCAACACACAAGGAATACGACGCGGTTTGGAAAAGCTTGGAAAGCCTCGTTGGCGCTCAGAAAGACGAGATACTTAGGTCCCTTGTTGCGGCAATGGCGGCGGACCATGAGTTTGATAAGTCGCATGAGACAGCACGAAAGATTGCCGACCCGAACTCCGCCGCTTATGCCCTGCAGAGCATCGCAAAGGAACAAGA
>DATLQY010000367.1:0-2695 GCA_035534975.1 Pirellulales bacterium | reverse complement strand
ACGCAGACGTTGGTCGGGTTGAGGTGTGTGTTGATGTTGTAGTACGCCGCTTGGCCGTTCTTTCGCTCGCGAACGACGTTCGCGAGCTCGCCCAAGTCGTTCAGGTGGACCTCCGGGCCGTAGAGAAACAGGCCGTCGTCGAACGACAGCCGCCGGCTCGCCAGCACCTTTTCGCGGACCGATTCGAGCGTGGGGGTATTCTTGGTCATTGGTTGGTTTGGATGGAGTTGCACGTGATCATAACCCACCGGCTGCGCGTTGGAAACCGCTGCCGTCATTTCACCAGTAAATCCAGCGTGCCCACCACGAACAGCCCCACGCTGAGCACGGCGTTGATGTGGAAAAACGCCAGGTTTACCCGCGTCAGGTCGTCGGGGCGGACAAGCCAATGTTCGTAGACCAAAAGCACCGAGACGACCGCGATCCCGGCTAGGTAGATCCAGCCAAGTTGTGGGTACACCCACGGTAGCGAGAACAACAGGCCGACCATGCCAAGGTGGCAGATTGCCGCAAGCCGCAGCGCGCCGACGACGCCGAACCGGGCAGGCACGCTGTGCAGCCCTAGTTTCGCGTCAGTCTCCACGTCCTGACAAGCATAGATCATGTCGAACCCGGCAACCCAGAGCATGACCGATGCGCCCAGCACGACGGGCGGCCATGCCAGCTCGCCCTTGAGCGCGATCCAGGCGGCGATCGGCGCCAACATCAATGCAGCGCCAAGCCAAAAATGGGCCAGTACCGTGAACCGCTTCGTCAGGCTGTAGCCGCACAGAAACGCCAACACCGGGGCCGACAGGTACAGCGGCCAGCGGTTCGGCAGGAACAGAAACGTCGAAGCCACGAAGCTCAAAGCGCAGACCAGCGCGAACGCCGTAACGCTGGCCACGCTCAGTAGCCCGGCGGGGATGTGCCGCGACCGTGTCCTTGGGTTCTCGGCGTCAAGGCGGCGATCCACCAGCCGGTTGAACGCCATCGCCGTACTGCGGGCAAAGACCATGCACAGGACGATGCCCGCCAGATCTTGCCACCGCCAAGACCCCTGGCCGCCGTCGCGCCAAGCCATGACGGCCGCCAGAAGCGCAAAGGGAAGCGCAAACAGCGTGTGGCTGAAGCGGATCATCTCAAGCAAGAGGCGGACGCGGCGGAACATATACTTCACGCGGCCCGGAGTGAGACCTTTGTTCTTATTCCTGGCCGCGCGAAGAATAATCATGATCGATCTGACCCCCAAGGTTTCACCAGGGCGTGCTCGACGCCAAGCTGGCCGCAGATCCGGGCGACGACGAAATCGACCATGTCGCCGAGCGAGCGCGCACCGTGGTAAAAGCCGGGCATCGCGGGCAGGACGACGGCCCCGGCCTCGGTCGCGCGGCGCATGTTGTCGAGGTGTACCAGCGATAAGGGCGTCTCGCGCGGCACGAGCACCAGCTTGCGCCGTTCCTTGAGCTGCACGTCGGCCGCGCGGTGGATCAGGTTCTGGGAAATCCCGTGGGCGATGGCCGCGAGCGTTCCGCCCGAGCAGGGGCACACGACCATGCCGTCGTTGGCCGCCGAGCCGCTTGCCATCGGCGCCATGAAGTCGCGGTAATGGTAATACCGCACCTCGCCCCTCCGCGTTTCCACCTGGCCGCTCGACGACCGGGCGGCGAACACCTCGCGCAGCACCGGCGACGAGCTGTCGGCCGCTCGCGGGCCGCTGGGCAACAAGTCGTCAAGCTGGAAACGGTCGAGATCGACGGAAAGATCGAGCTCCTGCTTGAGAACGGCCTGGCCGGCCGGGCTGATCGCAAGTTGCACGTCGCGGCAGGCGTCCAACAGCACGTCGAGCAGCCGCACACCATAGATCGCGCCACTGGCGCCCGTGATTGCGAGCACGAAGCTTGAGTTCCTACAGCTCATTTCGTCCCCACATACAAGGTCGCCACTCCCAAAGTCAGCGGAACGAACACGACCTCGGCCAGTCCCGCCCGGCGCAGCCGCTCAGCCAGCGCCTCGCCCGACGGGAACTCGCCGACGCTGGCCGGCAAGTAATGGTACGCCTCTTGCCGATTGCGGGCCAACGCCTGACCGATCCGCGGCAGCACGTTGCGAAAATACCAGCCGTACACGGCGCGGAACGGCTGCCAGCGCGGCAGCGAAAACTCCAGCACGGCCACCTTGCCGCCGGGCCGGCAGACACGGGTCATTTCGGCCAGCCCGCGATCGGTGTCGGTCACATTGCGCAGCCCAAAGGCGACGCAGACGATCGAGAAATAGTCGTCTGGGAAGGGGAGCCGTTGGGCGTCGGCCTCGACGAAGGCGACCTGCCCGTTGGCCCCCGCGTCGCGCCGCTTGCGGTCGCCGACCACCAGCATCGGGTGGCAGAAGTCGGCCGCCACGATCCTTGCGCGGCCCCGACTCGCGCGGTAGTAGGCCAGCGCCAGGTCGCCCGTCCCGGTGCAAAGGTCCAAAATAGGCCCTTCGCCCGAGGGGGGCACGCGCCGAACGGTTCGCCACCGCCAGTAGCGATCGACGTTCAGCGAGAGCAGATGGTTGAGAAAGTCGTAGCGGCCGGCGATTTCACCGAACATCCGGCGGACACGAGCTTCCGATTTATCGACGGCCATGATTGACTAGGCGACGCGTTGGACGAGTTTGGGCGGGAGCTACCGGGTTAACCGTGAAGGCACCGGCAGGGTTAACGGTTTGCCAACTC
>DATLQY010000366.1:0-7632 GCA_035534975.1 Pirellulales bacterium | reverse complement strand
ACCGATCCTTTGAATACGCCGGGCGGCGAATTCCACATCGTCCGATGTCGGCGTTGCGGCCTGAGTTATACCAATCCTCGGCCGACGCAAGCCAGCATCGGACAGTTCTACCCGGCGGAGTACTCTTGCCACGATTTGCGCCCCCGCGATTCGCGGAGTTGGCGGGCCAGGTGGCGACGAAAGATGGAACGCGCCGCGCTGCGCGCGTACTACAGCTACCCACCGCAACCCGCCGGCCTACTGCCCAGGTTGACCGGCGCTTGGGGCAGAATGGCGGTTCGCGCCCCGCACCGGAGAACCGAATGGATCCCCTATCGCGGCGAAGGCCGGTTGCTCGATTTCGGTTGCGGCGCGGGAGCCTTCCTCGAACGGATGCGGTCCCTCGGCTGGCGCACGGAGGGAATCGACGTCTCGGCCGGCGTTGCCCACGCGGTCCAACGGCAAAAGGGCATCCGCGTCCATGTCGGCACGTTGCCCCACCCGGACCTACGCAACCCGTCGTTCGACGCCATCACGATGTGGCAGGCCCTGGAACACGTACACCAACCTCGTGAGACCCTGCGAGCCGCTGCTGCCCTTTTGCACCCCGGCGGGCTGTTGCTGGTGTCCGTGCCGAACTTCGACAGTTGGTCATCTGCCCGGTTCGGACGAAATTGGTTTGGACTCGAATTGCCCAGACACCTGACGCACTTCACGCCGGCGACCTTGCGAACGATGCTCGCCGCCGAGGGATTCGAGGTCATCAAGCTCGAAACCATCGGGATGGACGGCTGGATACGGCACTCGGCCCGTCGGGCCGTCGCGGCCGGAAGGAAGCTCGGCCGTCTCGCCTGGAAGCCGTTGGCGCAGGCAACCGCGCGCTGGACTGAACGTCACGGTAATGGCGATTGCTTGTTGGCTTTGGCTGAACGGAAAACGGCGTAGCTGCTAGTCCGCTGCGTGTTCGACGCCGTCGTCGCGGAACATCCCGTTCTCAAGAGCGACGCGCACACCTCTCGGCAAGGCCGTCGGATCCAGCCCCCCAACTTCGCTTGCCGGTTCATTGGCGGTGGCATCGGAACCTCGCCACGGGGGCCTGGTCGTGCCGCAGCCGGCGGCGATCGAGAAAAACAGCAACGCGGCAAAGCAGAACACGCGGCGAGCGGCTCGCGACGTCATCGTTTCGCTCCAACGGTTCGAGGCCCTAAGCAGCCCGGGGACGACGGTTGCATGCCTTGTAGCAAAACCGGCCAATCGGTGCCATGCCGATCCCTGACGATTCGAGTCGAAGCATCGCGCTAACGGCGGTTTAAGATGGGCCCTTTGTGTATAATCGGTAGAGACATTATTCAGGAGCCAACAGCCATGCCGGTTCACGATTGGACTCGCGTCGATGCCGGATTGTTCCACCATTTTCACCAAACGTGGATCGCCTCCCTGAGCGAGGCGCTCAACGCGGGCACGCTGCCGCGAGACTACTTCGCCCTGGTCGAACAGAGCATCCGCGGGCCAATCCCGGACGTGTTGACTTTGAAGCTCTCACCCGGAGCGGATGAAGCAGACGAGAGTTCGACGGCGTTGGCGGTGGCCGAAGCGCCGCCGAAGACACGCCTGGTCCAGCGGAACGAAGCCGACATTTATGTCGCCAGGGCCAACCGCATCACCGTGCGGCACCGGCACGGAGAAGTGATCGCGGTGGTCGAAATCGTGTCGCCGGGCAACAAGGCAAGCGACGCCGAGTTCCGCGCTTTCGTCAAGAAATCGGCTGAATTCCTCGAACAAGGCGTCCATCAGTTGCTCATTGACCTCATGCCACCCTCTCGACGCGATCCGCGAGGGATTCACGCGGCGATCTGGGACCAATTCGACGACGAGCTCCTGGAGCTGCCGTCCGACAAACCACTGACTCTGGCATCGTATGACGCGGGTCCGCCGAGGGTGGCCTATGTCGAGCCGCTGGCGGTGGGCGATTTGCTGACCGACATGCCGCTGTTCTTGAAGCCCGAGATGTATGTTCGCACGCCTCTCGAGGCGACGTACCAGGCGACCTGGGAAGCCTTCCCCGCGGCGCTGAGGGGGTTGCTTGAAAGACCGCGGCGATCAACGCCCTAAAGCTTCTCCCTCCAACTCCCCCACCACGATCGCATGCACGTCGAGCCGCGGCACGACCACGATCGTCCCCGTGGGTGCCGTCTCGAACTTAAGCTCACGACCTTCCGGCTCGAGCTGGAGGCGCGTGAAGCGGTAGCGGCGGTCGAACGTCAAGCGGATGTCGTGGATCGGCACGAACTCCTCGCGTAACGGCACGTCGTCGACGGGCAACGCATGGTGCGCCGTCGTATTGAGATCGTTGAACAAGTGGACGAGCAACCGTTGCGAACCATCTTTCTCTTGACGCATGATCGTCGAGTGGACGCACATCGGGGCCTCGACCGCCAAGGGGGGCGTGTCGGACGCGGCCCAGGCGACGGCGTGCTTGAGCGCCAATCGCTGGTAGGGATAGGCGTAGAGGTAGTAGGCCGCGTCGAAGCCCGCCGCGAAGTAGACGACTCGCCCCTTGCCAAACGTGTTCGTGACCACGCCAGGCATTTCCGGCGCACTGGCGACCGACTTCGCCCTGAGCGTGCCGATCACCTCGGCCGATTCGGCCCTGGTCGCAACCCGCACGGCCGGGCCTTTGAACGTGACCGATTCGCCGCCCACGTAAGTTTTCATTCGTCCCTGGTTCAAGAGCGACGTGACGTCCTGCTTGAAATCAAACACGTTGTTGCGTTTCTCCCAGTAATCGGGACCGATCGACTGGGCGAAGTTGACGTCCAGATCCTGGTTTCCCTCGTTCGCCGAGTCGGGCAGACCTCGGTAATCGACGCCGAACACGTCGGCCAAGGCAAAATTGTTTCGCGCGTCGCCGAATTCATCGAAGAGCGAGGCATCGAGGCTGGCCACGAGGCCGCCTCCCAAGCTCACGAACTCCCTCACCGCGGCGACCTGCGCCTCGTCGAGGCACGCCGTGTTCGGCAACACCAAGAGCTTGTAACGCGCCAGATCGTCGTGGTTCAGGTTCCAGTCGTTGATTACGGTTACGGGCAGGTGCTCCTCGACAGCCGCGCGAAACGTGCCGAAAACGTTGGCCATGTACCGCTCTTCCACCTGGCCGGCCGAACGGCCATAGAAATTGCGGGTGTTGTCGCTCATCACCAGGGCCGCCCACGGCTCGGGCCGCTTGTGCGTCAGCCACGGTTTGCGGCGTATTACCTCGTCGAGGCAATCGTAAAGCTCTTGTTGCAAGTTGGCGGGCTGGGCAACGGCGATGCTCGGCGCGGCGCCGTAGGAGAGGGCCAACATCATCCTGCGGAGGATCTCTTGCGGCGGGAAGCTGTCTTTGCCGTAGGGGTTGCCGTGGCTCAGGATGTACGGCTCGCTGAAGGCCACGCGGTGGTTCGTGGCAGCCCAGATGTAAGCGTTGGCGAAGGCGGGCACGATCGTCGTGCCGCGGTTCGTCTCGTCGAGCCAGAACTCCTGGTCGGGCGCGTCCAAGAGCAGGTTCATCCGGGCGGGCATGTTCCGCGGAATGCTGAGGAAATGGCCGAAGCGGCCCGCGTTGGTGGTCCAGGTCACCAGCGCCAACGACGGCTTGATCCCTTTGAGCCGAGTCTGCATCCGGCGCACGAGATCTTCCATTTGCCGGTCGGCCCAGTGCTGGTAGCGGCGGAAGGCCGCGTCGTTCATGTCGGCGGCGGGAATCTCCGCGCCGGCGGCCTTGCGGTAGCTTTCGCGGCAATGTTGGCAGTAGCAGACGCCGCCGTAGTGCAGGCCGTCGAAGCTAAAGGCGTCGACGTCGGGGAACCGGGTGACGATCTCGGCCAGGACGTCAATGAAGAAATCGCCGTAGGGCCCCAGCAGGCAGAGCATGCCGCCGTGAGGAAACTGTTTGAGATCGGTCTCGGGAATTTCGGTCGTGTTCGTCGCGATCCGACGCCACTCAGGATGGTTTTCGTAGACCTCGCCCTGAAGGCACGGCGGATAGACGCCTAAAATGCGCACGCCGAGTCGCTTGTACTCGGCGATGTCGCCGGCCAACCTTGCAAGCGGCACATGCGGGCTGCGCCGCTTGAGGAGCTTGCTGTCGTAATAGGCGTAGAACGGGTCGACGAAACCCATCTCGCTGATCGTCACGCCGTGTGTCGCGGCGCGCTGGCGGGCTGGGCCGTCCATTACCGAGAGCGTGTAGCCGCAGCCGATCGTTTCCTCAACCCAAGGGGGGACGGCAATCTCATGGAATGTGTCGGTGTCGAAGGGTTGGGACATGATCGCCCGGCCCCAGATTGTTGGCTCGTCGGCAAGGGCAGGGCAGGGGGGCGCGAGCGGGGCGAGACACGGAAGTAGGAGAAAGACAAACAGCACAAAGTGTCGCATGAGGCGAGTCTCAGAGCGGGGCAGGGCAGGGGCCAGGTTGAAATCGAGCGGTCGCGTTGCCGCCGGGCGAGGCCGCACGACGAAGGGATTAGAACCTGCTGAATCGTGAAACGCCAGGAGGCAGAGTGACTATCGACTAGGCGCTTCATTTCTCCCGCGACTTGTACCACTCGATGAATTCGCCAAACTGCGGCGATTGGATGAACGAAGTATAATCGTCGTTGGCTCGCATGTCCTGTTCCTCGACCACCACGTTGAATTTCTCGACAGTCTTCTGCAGCCAGTCGAGAGTGTCCGCGTGGTTCTGTTCCTTGAGGGCTACCGTGATTCGCGACCAATACGCGCCCTGGATCGTCGGCTCTTGCTCGATGGCCTTCTCGAATTCGGCCCTCGCACCCGCGTAGCGCGCGCCCTCGAAGAAGATGGTCCCACGAAGGTACGTCAAATAAGGATCCCCCCCAACAGCTTCATCCAACCGCTCGATGCAGCCAAGACATTCTTCTTGCTGTCCCTTGAGGCGGAAATACTCGATCGAGAACAGGTCACCGGCGGTACCACCGCGATTGTCCTTGCGAACCTCATCGAGCATGGCGACATACTCATCGCCGCCGATCCCACGAGCGGCAATGAGGCCCAAGAGTTGGATCGTCCGATCTTGTTTGAGTTCGGTCGGCAGTTGTCGATATGTCGAGAGAGCCTGCTCGAACCGGCCCTGCTGAACATCGTTGCTGATGGACACAACTCTCGACCCGTGCTGTGCGTAGAGCTTCTCCCAAGCCGTCAACCGTTCTGAGATTCCAGGCTCGGTCCTTACTCCCAGGCTTAGAAACATCCGCCGCATCGATTGGCTCAGCATCTCGCCAGTCGCGAAGGTGAACATGTCCTGCACGCCGATTTGTCCGTCCGGAAACCGCGTCAGCATCAGCTCATGGTAGCCCACCGACTGGTCCGGTAGAATCAAACGAATCAGGGCGCGCGGTTGGCCGTCAACCGTGACGACGCGAAGGAACGTGAAGGTACCCCCAGCATGGACCTGCCCGATGAATTGCGCGGCGAGATCAGGCATCGTTGGCTGCTCGACGGCTGTGGGGCTGCCCTGATCAAAGTTGAGTCCCAGACTGTCGAGGCAGCGTTCCACCAGATCGCCAGTGCGGTATAGTCGAGTCGCCGTCTCTTGATCTCCCGCGTTGATCGCGGCTTCGAGTTTCTTTCCAAATTCCTGGTACTCTTCCGGAGTTGGCGCGGGATGGGAGGCGAGCACGGCCGGGGCGGTCACCGTGGGAGCGGTCACCGTGGGAGCGGGCACTGTCGGGGCGGGCACCGTCGGGGCGGGCACCGTCGGGGCGACGGTGACGGGCGCGTTGGTGCCGAGTTTTTTCTCCGTGCATCCGGCGACCGCCAAGACGATGACCGCCGGTAGGGAAATCCACGTTCGTCGAGAAAGCCGTCGCACATGTGCTCCAAATAGATCGACGTTTCCTGTCCCAAGGGCAGGATAACGGGAGAGAGGCGGGAAAGCAATTAGCTGTGATCGGGCGGGGCAGGGGACGGAAGGGCAGGGCAGGGGCCAGTTTGAAATGAGCCGGCCGCGTCGCCGCTTGGCAATGCTGCATGGCTTTACGAAGGCCGATGTCGGCCACGGCGACGCGAACCGTCCGGCCGCGGCTTAAGGCTCGTTACCAAAAGCAAGTCGACGATTTCAATGGTGCCATCCGCGAGACCGACTCCAATCGTACGCCCAGGAGGTGCAACGGCCAACATCTCGGGATGTTCAACCGGCAACGACCGCCCATCCGACAGATGAACTTCAAATGGTTGAAACGGTTGGGCTTGATGCAGCTTTCGCAGTTGCTCGATCGTCATCCAGGCATTGTAATCGCGATTCGTGTTGGTGCGAAGCCCTTGGAATAACACGCATGTCGGGCCTATACTATGACGTTTGCCCGGCCCAGCCCTGGGTGGGCCGGAAAATGCGTCATCCGGGGTACAATTCGAAACGCTGACGAGTTCCGCTACGAGATAATCTGTGAGATCCACGGGAGATCATTGAGTGTTCGAGTCCATTGCCGTCGTGGGCGCCACCGGCGCCGTGGGAGGAATCATTCTTCGATTGCTCGAAGAGCGGGCTTTCCCCTTCGAGAATATCAAGTTCCTGGCCTCAAGACGCTCCGCAAGCCGCACGATCACGTTCAAGGGCGAAACCTTTCCGGTCGAGGTGCTGCAAGCCGATGCCTTCGACGGCGTCGACCTGGCGATCGGCAGCACGCCCGACGAGGTAGCCCGCGACTTCGCCCCCTGGGCGGTCGAGCGCGGCTGCGTCGTCGTCGATGAAAGCGGCTACTGGCGGATGGATCCGGAGGTGCCCTTGGTCATTCCCGAGGTCAACCCGCGCGACGCCCTCACCCACCGGGGGATCATCGCCAGCCCGAATTGCTCGACCACTCAATTGGTGGTGGCCCTCAAGCCGCTGCACGACGCCGCCCGCGTGAAACGCGTGATCGTGAGCACTTACCAGGCCACCAGCGGGGCCGGCGTGGCCGGGCAGCGCGACTTGGAACAGGGGACCCGCGCGCAGTTGGCCGGCGATGTCCATCGCTACGAGACGTTTACCCACCCGATCGCCTTCAACCTGATTCCACAGATCGGCTCGCCCAAGCACGAGGGTTACACCTCGGAAGAAATGAAGATGGTGCGTGAAACACGCAAAATCATGGGTGACGAATCGATCCAGGTCTGTCCGACGTGCGTTCGCGTGCCGGTGAGCAACTGCCACAGCGAGAGCATTCTGGTGGAGACCGAGCGAAAGCTCACGGCGGCCGAGGCCCGCAAGCTGTTCGCGGCGTTTCCGGGGATCGTGGTGGTGGACGACTTGCCGGCCAAAGCGTACCCGATGCCCTTGAACTGCGACGACCGCGACGAAGTGTTCATCGGGCGCATCCGTGAGGACCTCTCCAGCCCCAACGGCCTGGCCTTCTGGTGCGTGAGCGACAACCTGCGCAAAGGCGCCGCCACGAACGCCGTGCAGATCGCCGAGTTGCTCGTGAAACAGGCGGTTGACAGCCGGCAAAGGGCAGGAGTGGCGGAGTAGGGAGCAAGGTTACAGGTGATAGGTGACAGGGAACAGGGACGATGGAAGGGCAGGGGAGGGAGAGCAAGGTTACAGGTTACAGGTGACAGGTTACAGGGACGCGGGAAGGGCAGGGGAGGGGTGACAAGTTACGACTTTCGGGGGACAGT
>DATLQY010000365.1:0-3621 GCA_035534975.1 Pirellulales bacterium | reverse complement strand
CTTGAGGATCTTACGGACCTCCCACTCGCCGTTTTCCGACTCGAATGTGGCGACGAATTTCAATTCCTCAAGTTTCTTGAGCATGGCGTGCAAGCGTTTGCGTAGCTGAACCTCATCCGACTCGGCCGGAAAAAAAGACTTCCAGCCATCGAGCAACGTATCGATGTCCACGACGCACCGCTCGTTTTCCAGATCTTCATCCTCAAACCGGCGGTATTCCTCTCGCAACAAGACGCACAACAGTGTCGCGTCGTATCCCAGAGGGGTGCGGCGGAACAAGCGTGGTAGTCGTTCATAACCGCTCATGCGCTCCTCGTCGCCGAGCTGCCGGAGATAGGCCAGTCCCTCGGCGCGATCAATCACGACGGATAAGCCGACGCGTGCGAAGTGGTCGGCTATGTCCAATTCGTACGAGAGCAGGATGTCCCAGGCCGATTCGTCTTCGGCATAGAGCACACCTTGCATCAGTCGCACTGCCGGAATTCCCATTTCGCGGAATTCCGGCAACTCGTGATTCAGGGGGATGTCGGTCATCCGGGTCCTCCCAGGGCGAGCCCGCGGTCAAGGCTCCGTAGTTCGCGGCTCAAGAAGACGACGTGAGGGACGTCAAACAGTTCGGCGTCGTCGGGATCCGGCTCTGCGCCGTCCGCTTCCAACGGGCCCAAGCGAATGGTCTCGGTAACTCGGTTGTCGATGTGGTGGCCGTCATCGTGCGCGATTTGGACGTAACCAAGGACTTCGACCGCGCCGGCGGCTGGCGGGTGCGCCTCGATCAGTTCGGGGAGGGAAATACGGGACGCTTCGCGTAGCATGCTCGTCACATTCTCCCGCATCGTTTCCCAGTCCAGGCGCTGCAATCCAGCAAGATGGCGAAAGGCCGCGAGGCGGTCGTCGTCGTCGGGCTCATGATCGCTGAGTTCGGGAGCGTCGAACCGTGTCGGGGCCGTCCAGAAGGGGCGCTCCCAAATGTTGAGCAAGTCGAGCTCCGTGAGGACTTCCACTCCGACGGAAGCCTCTGGCCGACTCTCGGCCAGGCGAACGGCAACTGCTCGGATTTCCCGAAGCACGGTTGCCAGGCGTAGGCGGCTGGACTTCGCTCGCGAGTCGAGCAATCGCCGCAACGTGGAACTCAGCCGTCTGGTCGTTCGCAGCACTTTTTCCGCCTCATCGGAGAGGCTGCCGATCATGCCATGGATGCGACGCATCCCCTCGACCTGGTCGACAAGCACCTCGATCTCATCCAGTTGAGAAAAGATTCGCTCCAGTTGATCCTGCTTGCTCGGTGAGAGAATCAGGCGGACGAATTCGTCAAAGCTGACGCCTTGGTCCTGGAGCTTCAGGCCGTCTTCCGCGGCCAGGGCGTACCCGAGAATCTCTCCCCGTGATCCGTCCGGCTCAGCCTGTCGTTTCTGGACGTCGCGAGTGATGTCCTTGAAGCAGTCCTCGACGGCTCGGAAGTCTCCCTGTAGCGAGGCCAGATCGGACACGGCATCGGCGAACCGCTCGCGAATGGCGGTCGAGGTGTAGGTCGAGACCGCGGCGCCCGACTCGATCGCCCCGATTTCCTGGTTGATTCGTTCGCGCTCGGCGCGCAGATGATCCAGCCGTCGCGTGGGATCGCCGGAGCCGCGAACGACGATGTCCGACAGTGTTTCAATGATGCGTCGGAGTCTTGATTCGGTCCCGACGAACCCAATACCGCGATCGAGTGCTTCACCCAGAAACTTCAGCACGTGCTCGGTGTGAGGTGTTAGCTCGTAAACGGCTTCCGAGTGCGTCGAAGCGAGATAACGACGGAGCCAGCGCGTGTCGCCCGATGACCATGCCGTCAAGTACGACTCGGGACGGTCCTCGAGCACATCAAGTACGGTTCCATGAACAACCTCCAAGTAATCCGTGAGTTGTTTCAGGAGCCGGGAGTGAGGCAACGTGATGTTTCCAGAGTCTTTGAACTGCCGGAAGAGGAAATAGACGATATGGGCGGCATGCGGAGAACGCATGAGCTTCGCCGACGGGCTGCTGGAGAAAAACGATTGCAGGCGATCAAAGTTCACGAGGAGGTAGCAC
The DNA here is from genome assembly GCA_035534975.1 of Pirellulales bacterium. Classification (GTDB taxonomy): domain Bacteria; phylum Planctomycetota; class Planctomycetia; order Pirellulales; family JAICIG01; genus DATKSN01. The sequence goes on along the minus strand of DATLQY010000365.1, from coordinate 1,554 downwards.
CAAAGGCAATTTGAGGGGCGTGAATCGGGCGTAATCCACCGAGGAAACTAGTTTCATGATACGCGATTTTCTACCAAAATTCAGCCCCTCTTCGGTCGCCACTTCATCAAGGGCACGTCTCGGCAATGAGCCGGTGCGAGGACGTACCGATTAGGCAATTCCTGCCGGCAGTGCCTCCCAACGAGCCAGCGTCGTAGAAATGGCCAGTGGAACGCATCGCCGTTCTCCTGGTCGAGCTCCACGTATTTGACCGATCCACTTTGCCGTCGGCCTTCGGGATGAATATCGGTTTCCGCGTGGTGCGGAAGCTGGATTAGGCCGTGATTTCGTCGGCCCAGACGTTGAATGACTGGAGTTGATTGACTCCGAAGGTCGTCGTGATGGCAACATCGGCGGCGTCGCGGCCTCGGGCGACGAGTACGCGACCGATGCGAGGAACGTTGTTGCGTGCATCGAAAGCGTACCATTGGCCCCCCAAAAACGCCTCGAACCACGCGCTGAAATCCATCGGATAGGGCGCAAGCGGCACGCCGATGTCGCCAAGGTACCCGGTGCAGTAACGCGCAGGAACGTTCAGGCAGCGGCAGAACGTGATCGCGAGGTGCATGAAATCACGGCAAACGCCCACTCGCTCGCGGTAGACCTCCAGCGCGGTCCGGCTGGGCCGGGCCTGTTGGTAGTCAAAGCGAATGTGTTGATGAACGAAATCGCAAACCGCTTGCACGCGCGGCCAGCCCGCCTTTGTCCGGGAGAACAAGCTCCACGCGATCTCCTTGAGTTCGCTGTCCACCTCGCAATAACGGCTGGCCAAGAGAAAGTGCAGAACTTCTTGCGGCAAGTCCTGGACGTTGATCTGTGGGGCGTTCCAGACTTGCAGATCCGGCAGCCCGCAGTCCTCGACGATCGCGTCGTTGCGAAACCCAACGTGACCCGCCGGAACGACCACGCGGCCGCAACGGTTGCCATTCATGTCGAAAAACTGCGAAACGGCGACCGGCGGTTCGACTTGCAAATTCTCGTGCTTGCGAATCGTGGGCGCACGCAAGGGGTGCAAGTAGAGCATCAACATCAACGCAGTGGGTTCTGGAAAGACGAACTTGATTTCGCAGCCGACTCGGATCAGCATGGCTTCTCGCTATTCTGTGGAGTGATAGCCTGGCAAGGATCAGGTTACCACATCTCGCTCTTCGGGTCGTGGGGACGATGCCGAGCGATCTAATCGGTACATTGACGAGCATCGCGCACGGACGCCACGGCTGTCCATGGAACAACTGCTGACCTGTGACACGACGGCTCGCCACACGATGCCGCACGGGACCCGTTGCCAGGGCGCAACGGGCTTGCCCGTGTCCGTCGATCAACTCCGCCCTCTCCGTTGTCGCCCCAAAGCCCAAAGCCCAAAGCCTAATGCCTATCGCCTTTTTCGTGTCCGTCGATCAACTCCGCCCCCCCGTTGCCACGATCCAAGTCCCAAGATCCAAGACCTAAGCCCCACGCGTCGGCTCGCCATCGGCGGCGTGCGCGCCGCCGACGGCAAGCCCGTCGGATGCCGGC
>DATLQY010000364.1:0-18380 GCA_035534975.1 Pirellulales bacterium | reverse complement strand
CCCTCGGAGACCTCGATCAAGCGATCAGGCTTTCCGAGGGGATTTTTTTGAAACACCTCAAACGATCTCGATCAGAAACGGCAAGATTCCCACAGATTCCCACCGATTATCTTGACCACGCACACGGGGGGCTGGTAAAATCTGGGGTGACGATGCGTTCCAAACAGCTAAGGGAGCCCAGCCATGTCGTCGCCGTTCAAGGGTATGGTTTTCTCGGTTGCTCTCGCGGTGGGATTGCCAAGCGGCCAGCTACTCGCTGATGACTATGCCGATGGCATGGCCGCCCTCAGCGAGAGAAAATACGCCAATGCCCTTCCCTTTCTCACGAACGCAATTGCGCGGAACCAGAACAACGCCAAGGCTTTCTTGTTACGAGGGGTTGCTTACCAAGGCATCGGTGAACTCGACAAGGCACTTGCCGACTACGATGAAGCTATTAGGCTCGATCCGAAGAAATCAAGTGCTTATTTTGTCCGGGGTAAGGTGTGGGACGCGAAGGGGAACCTCGACAAGGCGATCGAGGATTTTGGAGAGGCGATTCGCCTCAACCCGAATTCGGGCCCGGCCTACGCCGCTCGTGGCGCTGCATGGCGCGCAAAGGGCGAAATCGATGAGGCACTCGCCGATTTCGACACGGCGTCGATGGCCTACCGCGACCGTGGCATTGCCTTGCAGGCCATTGGCGAGTTAGAAACGGCGCTCGCCGATTACGACGAGTCAATCCGACTCAATCCCAAAAATTCTGAAGCCTACGCCAACCGTGGCGCTGTATGGCACGCCAAGGGCGACCTCGAAAAGGCACTCGCCGATTTCAACCAGGCGATCCGCCTTGATCCGAAGGAATCCAGTGCTTATGTTGGCCGGGGCAGGGTGTGGGACGCCAAGGGCAACCTCGACAAGGCGATTGCGGATTTTGGAGAGGCGATTCGCCTCGATCCGCAGAAGTCCGAGGCCTACGCCGTCCGTGGCGCTCTTTGGGAAGAAAAGGATGACATCGACAAGGCTCTGGCCGATTACGACAAGGCGATCGAACTCGATCCCAACTCTTCCGGTGCCTACTTATGTCGTGCCGGTGTCTGGGAAGATAACGGCGACCTCGACAACGCACTCGCCGATTACGATGTGGCGATTCGCCTTGACCCGAAGAATTCGGACGCCTACGTTGCTCGTGGCAGTGCGTTGTACTCCCAGGGCGAATTCGACAAGGCGATAGCCGATTTCGACAAGGGGATCGAGCTCGACCCAGAATTTCCAGATGCCTACCTGGGTCGTGGTGCCGCCTGGGACGCCAAGGGGGAGTGCGACAAAGCATTCGCCGATTACGACGAGGCCATCCGGCTCGACGCGATCAATTCCAAAGCATATATTGGTCGTGGCAGGATCTGGTTCGCCACGAGTGAATTCGACAAGGCACTCGCCGATTACGACGAGGCCATCCGGCTCGACCCGAACAATTCCGAAGCGTATGGTAGCCGTGGCAGGGCCTGGGACGCCAAGGGCGAATGGGACAAAGCATTCGCCGATTTCGACGAGGCCATCCGGCTCGACCCGAAGAATTGGGAAGCGTATATTGGCCGTGGCGGTGCCTGGTTCGCCACGAGTGAATTCGACAAGGCACTCGCCGATTTCGACGAGGCCATCCGGCTCGACCCAAAGTATTCCGCAACGTATGGTAGCCGCGGCAGGGCATGGGACGCTAAGGGCGAATGGGACAAAGCATTCGCCGATTACGACGAGGCCATCCGACTCGACCCGAAGCATTCCGAAGCCTATATTGACCGTGGCAACGCATGGCTTGCCAAGGGCGAATACGAAAAGGCGCTTGCCGATTTCGATGAGGCCATTCGGCTCGATTCAGAGTCGTCAGCAGCGTTCAACAGCCGAGCATGGCTCCGTGCGACTTGCCCTGACGCCAAATTCAGGGACGGAGCGAAGGCAATCGAAGATGCCAATAGGGCCGGTGAATTGACCGATTGGAAGGATTTCGCGGTGCTCAATACTTTGGCGGCTGCCTATGCTGAAGCGGGGATGTTTAACAAAGCCGTCGAATGGCAGCAGAAGGCCATCCAAGTCGCACCGCACGCCGAAATGCAAGGATGTGCATCGACACTCAAGGGGTATCGGGAAGGGAAGCCCTACAGGGACGAACCAAAAGAGTGAGAGAGCGTTCACCAAGATAAATGGGGCCAAGGAACGGTCAGAACGATTTGATTTGGCGGAGGCAGTTGCTGCGAAGGGACGCCGGCCATCGGCCCAGCGTCTCCAGGATTTGACGCTTGCTCCGGCGACCCCGGCGCCAAGCAGCTCGAAGCCGTCAACGATCTGCTGCGCCAGGCCTCGCAGCTCATCTCCGAAACCACCACCCCCGGCTTTCTCGAAATCTGGGACGGCAGCGACGGCAACCTGCTGCGGCAATACGCCGTCCCCACCGTCGACGCGCTGGCGCCCACGCCCGTCTTCACTTACAATTCCTGGCCACCGGGGCGACGAGCGCGTTCGGAGACGGGTGGGTGATGCTTTACCTGCAATCGGTCTTGGTACTTCCTCCGTATGGGGGATCGCTCAGTGGTCTTGGACCGTTCCGTTCCCTCTTTATCTATGAGTGGGGAACGGGAACGATCCCGGGAGCGGTCGGCCACAGTGCTGTCAGCCTGCCGGCGTGCGGCGTAGTCCCGGCGCGCCGGGACTGGTCACTTTGGCGAAAATAACGAAATCCGCATCGGCCGTCGCAGCGATGAAATGTGCCCTGAGCGGCGCACCGGCTTTCTCGGCTATCGAAAAAGGGATGCAAACGCGTTAATTCTCGCTGAAATCGGGTGGAAAACTGCCCGTGCGAGGCTGCCGGATCGGCTCGCCTTGCGTCATTCCGGCCAGGGCGGCCAGCAACGTGGCGGCCCGCCGGTCGACGTTGCGCTCGGCCAGGAGCTGCTGTTTGATTTTCACGCCGAAATTGATGGTGTACGCCACGATGTCGGTGAACATACCGAGCGGGACCTCCGCGGCGAGCAACTGCTCGAGCGGTTCGTGGATCGGCCCCGATTTGGGCAATAGACGCTTGAATTCGTCGAGCAATCGCCGCTGCAAGTCTTGCCGCCGCGCGCGCCCTTTGGATGGATAGTGGTCGTCGATGACTTCCACCTCGGCCTCGCGGAAGGACCTCGTCGGAGGCAGTTCGCGAACCAGGCCGACCCGCTTCAAGCCGACGAGTAAAATGTTGTACCGCCCGCCCTCCAGGCTGTGGTGGGTCATGATGCGTCCCAGGCAGGCGACGGGAGTCAAGGGGGGACGGCCCTCGTAGTCGGGCTCCCAGCCGGGCGCCAAAACGCACATCGCCACCAGTTTGTCGCCCGCCAGCGATTCGGCCACCAGCTCCCGATATCGCGGTTCGAAGACGTGCAGCGGCTGCAAGACATGCGGAAACAGCACCACGTTGGGCAGCGGAAAGAGCCGGGCCCTGCCCGAGAATTCCTCGGGACGAAAACTCAGGTCCTCGGCGAGATCGCTCATGCGGGCTGGTCCGCCAGGTCCAGCGGCGGCGGATCGAGGTGGATTTCGGGAATCAGGTCGGCGACGATTTCAAGCTTGGGGAACTCTTCCTTACTGGCCACGATCTCGGCAAAACATCGCTCCATTTGGGCCAGGAACTTGTCCAGGTCGAGCCCCATGTGCCGCGGGCGGAACGGTTCGAGATAGCCGCGGGAGCCGTAATAGAGCTTTTTCGCGCCGCGGATGTTGCCGTTGCCGAAGTGGTGCAGAGCCACCGCGGCCTGGATCAGGCCTTGGAGAAACTTCCGCGAGTCGCCGAACTCGTCGGACCAGAGATCCTCCCAGGCTTCGTGGCTCTCGAAGAACTCGCACTGGTTGAAGTACGCGATCCCCTCCAGGTAAAGCGGGGGATACTGGCCATCATCCATCGGCACGGCTCGATTACTGATATGCTGGAACGCCACAGAGCGCGTTCCCTACGGAGTCGTCCCCGATCCCATGAGCGTCGCCGGGCCGCTCAGTCGCGCGAGGTCAGCGACAGGACGATCCGCACGATGTAAAAGAACAAAAGCGCCACCGAGGCGAACAGCGCCAGCGCGGCCGCGACGTGCTGCCCGATGCGGTAGTGGTGCAACACGTTCGAGGTGTCGTACAAGATATAACCGCTGGCCAGGGCGACCATCGCCACCGAAAAAACCAGTCCCAAGCTGAATCCGATGAAAACGGCACAGAGCACGAAACCCATGGCAATTAACCCGCCCAGCCATAACGCCGTCCGCAAGAAAGAGAAGTCCTTGCCCGTGAGGAACACCAGCGCGGTCAGCCCGCCAAACACCGTCAGCGTCGCCAGGCCGGCCGTGGGGATCACTCGCGTGTCGATGCTATTGGCGAAAGTCAAAAGTGGCAGGAAGATCACCGCTTCGGCCGCGACGTAAAGCGCCAGGCCCATGTATTGCATCGCCGACGAAGTGGTCGAGCGTGCCCAGCGATCGGCGATGTAGCTGACGAACATGAAGGCCCCGATCACGATCAGCCAGCCGAACTGCGATCGGCCCAGGGCATGGATCATTTGATCGCCCAGGCCCGTCTGGATCAGCGCGGCTTCGATCGCGGTGAAGGCGAACACGGCGCCGCCCAGGTGGGCATACGTCTTGCGGATGAAATCGGCCCGCTCGTGGGCCGGGGCCAACTCCGCCAAGGTGAACGTCGAACGGTAAGGATTGTCAGCGTGGCTCACGGCGGGATCCCCATGCGGTTGATTGGTTCGGAACGCCCCTGGCAACGGGGTACAGGCTCCACAAAACTATCATTTTCCATGAGTTGCGTCAAGGATCTTGACACGGCGCCGGGCGCGTCTGAGAATCGCATGGGACGAAATCGCGCAAGTCGTTACGGATCTCCCACGTCTCCCCACAGGCAGCCCACCATGGTTGGTTCCGCCGATGCCAAACGCCGTGCAACCCGCGTCGTCCGGCTGCTGGCCCAGGAATACGCCGATGCGGTGTGCGCGTTGAACTTCCGCTCGCCCTTGGAGTTGCTCGTGGCAACGATCCTATCGGCCCAGTGTACCGATGCGCGGGTGAACCTGGTCACCAAGGATCTGTTCCGCAAGTACCGCACCGCTGTCGATTACGCGCGGGCGGAGGCGGCCGAGTTGGAAAACGACATCAAGAGCACCGGCTTCTATCGCAACAAGGCCAAGAACATCCGGTCGTGCTGCCGCAAGCTCGTCGACGAATTCGGCGGCAAAGTGCCCAGGACACTCGACGAGATGATCACTTTGCCGGGCGTGGGCCGCAAGACGGCCAACGTCGTCTTGGGCACGGCCTACGGCACGGCGTCGGGCGTGGTGGTCGATACCCACGTGGGGCGGATCGCGCGGCGGCTGGGGCTGACGAAAGAAAAGGACCCGGTCAAGGCGGAGCGCGACCTGATGGCGGTTTTGCCGAACAAGGAATGGGTCGATTTCAGTCACCGACTGATCCACCACGGCCGCCGGGTCTGCACCGCGCGCAAGCCCGACTGCGAGGCCTGCAACCTGGCCGAACTGTGTCCACGGATCGGGGTCAACCAACTGGCAGGCAAGTCATGATTCTCTCGGGCCACGAGATCCGCAACCAGTTGGGCGGCAACGTCGTCATCGATCCGTTCGACGAGACGCGCCTCAACCCCAACAGCTACAACCTCTCGTTGCATAACGAGCTGATGACCTACGAGGAGCTGGTGCTGGACATGCGCAAAGCCAACCGGGTGCGGCGGCTGACGATTCCACCCGAGGGTCTGACGCTGAACCCCAGCCAGCTCTACTTGGGCCGCACGGTCGAGCGGACCGAGACTCACAACCTGGTGCCGATGATCGAGGGCCGCTCGTCGGTGGGGCGGCTGGGTCTTTTCGTCCACGTGACGGCCGGCTTCGGCGACGTTGGCTTCTGCGGCTATTGGACGTTGGAGATGTTCGCCGTGCAGCCGGTGCGGATTTACGCCGGCGTATCGATCTGCCAGATATTCTACCATCAGGTCGCGGGCGACGTGAGCGAGTACGCCAGCGACAAGTACCAGCACAACAAGGACATCCAGCCGAGCTTGCTATTCAAGGAACTTGCTCCCGAAAGCCAGCCCGACCCGCAGTTGCAGCTCGATTTTGGAATCGAGCGACTCTTTGGGTGAAATCCTTCATCCTTCATCCTTCTGGTTCTTAAGGTACGAATCGTTCAGCTTGTCGCAGCTCCATAGCAGGCCGCGGGTCACCAGGTCGAGATAGCGGCGATCGCCGACGGTTTCGTTGTTGTGGCCCAAGGTGGTGCTGAACACGCGCGTCTTGCCGTACTGATTGACCCAGGTGACGACGTAGTCGGCGTCAACGCCGGGCCCGGTTTGCTTACCCCGTGCCAATGCCTGCGCGGTGTCGAGCACGCGCACGTTGTTGTAGAGCTCCTCGTTGACCGTCGTCCAGCCGTCGAGCACTTCGCTGATCGGGTGGTTCATGTCGACGTAGCTGATCTTGATCGGCAGTTGCGGACCGTGGTTGGCCGATTGGATGCCGACGAATTTGAACCAGTCGTCCGTGCCCGTCCGGTAGCAGTGCATCGCGCAGTGCAGGTTCACGGCCGGCACCCCGCCCTGGTGCGCCGCCAGGATGTTCTCGACGTAGGGCAGCTCGGTGACGTTCGAGCTGCATTCGTCGTGGATCACGACGTCATATCCTTTCGCCCAATCCTTGTTCTTGTAGATGTCGAATCGGGCCGCGTCGGTCGTGTTGCTCGAATGCACCTGCTCGACCGTGACATGGGCCCTGGCCTCGATCCCTTGCTTGAGCAGTTCCTTTTGTTTGGCGTAGTCGTGGCAACAGCCCCCCGTGATCAACAGGGCCTTGAGCGGCTTGGCCGGCTCGGCGGCGCCTGCGGTGCCCAGCGCGAAGATCGAGCCGATCGCCAGCGCGATCAACGACGGAAAGTGCGTGCGGATTCTCATGGTTTGGGTCCTTCAAGTTGCAATTCGGATGGGGGGAGACTCTTCGGGGGATCGTGGGCGGTCCCGTTGGTTGCCGGCATTATAACCAGGCCCGGCAGCGATTGCGATCATCAACCGACTGTGGTTGGCGCTTAGTTTCTTACGGCATAACATGCGCGCACCGTGCTCGCATCTTTTTGGTTGTGGCCGGAGGCCGCGCTAGGAACACTCGATTCGTTTGGAAAACCACGTCGGCAGCGAATCGCCCGGCACCTTCAGGCGGCAACTGCCTTGCGGATTGAATTCAGCCAGCCAGACCGGCTCGCTGCCAGAATTGTCGAAAAGGAACGCGCGATGGGCGTGCGCGAGTGCCTCGGGTAAAAGCTGCAGGCAACGCTGGTAACGCGCAACCATCTTTTCCTCGGGCACATCGTGTCCACCTCTTGCAACGCGCTCTTTGACTCGCCCCAGGTTCACCACGGGCGAGTCCGTGGCGATGAAATACAGATACGTTCGATAACCCTCGACGCGCGCTCGAGCGAAGAATTCGATCTTGCTTGGGTGTGACATGACCGTTTCGAACGAGAACGATTGTCCGCACGCGAGCAACACCTCGCGGAGGAAGTCCGCGACGGACGCGGCCACATAGCCGTCGCATACGTCGGCTGGGGCAGTCAACCAAGAGTTCCGCACCTGGCCGGCCTCCAAGAACGGGTGGTCGGCTGGCAAGCGCGCCTCCCCGATCAACGAATCGCGAAGCTCCGTCCACGTCACATCGACGCCGAAGGCCTGGAAATCGAGCCCGTCGCCTTTCATCGCGATGAAAAGCTCATCCGCGTTGATGAAATGATGAAGCTTAAATAACCCACTCGGAGAAAACTCTCTCGCGTAGAGACGAACAAGGCTCGACTTGCCCGATCCGTTGGGGCCTGCAAACATCCGCAGGCGTTTGACACCGTCGTCGGCCATTGACCCTCACTTCCAGAGGCTTCATTTCGTGCCAACCTCAGGACGTTGCGTTCCGTCAGGATAGATCCACACTGCCTCACCCTTTTTGTTAAGTTCGATCACTGGTCGTCCCGCTTGGAAGGCCGCTTCCCTAGCCTCGCGGCCGATTTGCGGCAAAGCGGCGCGTAATTGCTCGTCGCTGATTTCAAGATCATCCGGTTCTTGTGGACAGGGAAACGGAAGCATCTTGCTGCGAAGGTGCTCGCGCCGTTCGGCAACAGCCGGATGATCGACCGCAATCCGGTACAGTGTGAGGATCAGGTCGAAGGCGGTCGCAAAATATCCAACTTCTTCGCGAAAGTCGGCGTACACACGGCGGCGCAACATTGGGGGGAACGACACGTGCTCATTTCCCGAAAGCAAAAGCGGCAACACCGTCGCCTTATCGGCTTCGGTTCCCAGCATGCGGTCGGCGATCAGATGCATTTCGGCCGCCACGACGCTGCCGGGTCCGGAACTGCCGTTATCGTACTTCTTCAGGTACAGCGGCGTGCCAATGACCAGCACGCGGTCACAGGCGGCGATACGATCGACAAAACGCTGAACGCTCGCACCAATGGCGGCATTCGATCGCTGGTCCAACACGACTTCGAGTCCCGCCTTTTGCAGGTCTTCATCGAGCCGCGCAACCCAGCGATCCACCCGCGGATCTTTCCACATATCGACCTTGTCGTTCCAAGCATAGCTGATGAAACAAGTCGGCGCATTGAGTTCCTCTGTTTCGACGAAGCGTTTGACTTGAAACAGCGCCTGCTCGAATACCACGCGCTGCTCCACGGTCCCTCGTTGCTGCTTGATCTTGTCACGGAAGCCCTGAGTCAGCCGTATGGGCTTGTCCGCCGACGGCAGCGACAGACGCCGCCCGCATTCGTTGCAGAACGCGAAGTCTTTACCGCTCCGCAGCCGCTCGCGCAATACCGAACGGTCGACCCGTTCGCCACAGGCGTCGCAGTCCACGGGTTCGAAGCGAACGACTGTCACTTTCATGCGCGCGAGGAAACTCTCGAACAGGCCCTGAAACAACCGTCGCACCGGTTGGCCAACGTCTGGCCCGTAGAACAGCACAAAGCCGATATTCCCGTCGGGGTTCTCCGTTCGGCGGAAGCCACACACCAGGCCTTCTTGAAATTCGTACCGCGCCTCGTGGCGCCACTGGCCCGTTCGCAAGAACGCGTTAGAGTACCCCAGTAGAACGACCAGCGCGGCGTAAGTGTTTTCGTTTGCGCCGGTCACGACGTAGGCGACATCGTCGAGGGTTGGCTCGTCGGTCGTCTGCGGCTTCTTCAGGTTCATCAGCTCGGGGAACACCAACAGCCGAGTCTCGCCCAGGATCTCGCGAAAGCAGCGGTACGCGAGGCGATTTTTCAAGGCTGCCACGATCGTCGCATCGAGCAGCAGTTCGCGGTCCGGCCGCGCAACGTCGTCCAACTCGGGAAATCGGTAACAACCGTCGCGCACGCGTTGTTCTTCCAGGGCGCCAAGTCCCTTCGGATTTCGCCGGGCCTCGAGGATGAACGACGCGGCCAGATTGTAGAGCAACTCCGGCCGGAGCAAGATTCTCCGTTGGCCGTCAGTCGTCTTAAGGACCTGCGAGTAACCGTGGCTCGCGAGCCGGCCTACGGTGGCCATTATTTCAGCCTCGGTGACCGGCTGCGCCCGGTCGGGTTGCTCGATCTGCCTCCGCAGCTCATCCGGTGTGAGCACGATCGGCACGTCTTTCCCTTGTTCCTTCAGTGCCAGCACGAGATCCTTGATGCGTTTGAAGGTAGCGGTTGTCGTGACGGCGGTTTTCGAGTCCCAGTCGATTTGCTCCCGCATGCGTTGAACCAGTTCATCGAGCCCGATTTCCTTCAGCGCGCTCGTTTCGACGACTCCACCGCGAATGGCGCGTTTGCGGCAGAATTCCTCAAGCTCCGCACGGGTCACCGTGGGGCTTCCTCGGTCGATGCGGGCCGCTACCAGGATTTTCGGGCATGCGGGCGGCAGTTGCTCGAGCCAGTATTCGACGCCGCCCAAAGGGTCGCGGCGGTGCGTGGGGTCGCAGACGATCACGGCGAGATCGGCGTCTTCCAGAAACAATGCATGGATCAAGCGATAATCCGGCTGGCCGGCGAGGTCCCAGAGGACCGCCTCGCACTGGGTTCCGTCCTTACGCCGGCCGCTGAGTTGGTCGAGGACCCAGAATTGCTGCCCGTGCGTTGACGCGTGTTCCTTGAACTCGCCGTGCGCCAACCTCCAACCCAGCCCCGTCTTGCCCACACCCTGGTCGCCCACTAGCACGATCTTCGCCGTGGTGTGGAGAATCGACGGTTCGTCTTGAACCGTCGGCGACGGTGTTGTGGTCGTGGTTGTCGTCGTATCCGTGGCCGGTCTGCTGAAGAGCAGAGACTGATCCAACTGCCAGAGATGGATCATGGCGTCGTGTTGGTGGTTGTCGGCACCTGGATCCGAGCCCACCGTGGCGAGAACAAGCTCCTGCGGGTGGAATCCCACACCGTGCAGTCCTATTGTCGTCGTTGGCTCGCGAATGACCACGACCGACTCCCAGGTGTCGCACCGCCAGAGCCGAATGGTGTGATCGCCTTCATAACCCTGGGTGGCCATCAATTGGCCGTCCGCGGAAAATGCCGCGCAGACGACCGGCCCAGTGTGACCTTCGAGTACGTTGAGCGTCCGCCCAGAATCGGCGTCCCAAATTCGAATCGTGCCGTCGCGGCTGGCCGTGGCCAACTGTCGGACCCCAGGTTCAGGGCACCAGGCCACGCAATAAATCGCGCCCGCATGACCTGTCAACCCATCCTCGGGAAGCGTTCGAATCGGTTTCCCGCTGCCAGCCTCCCATAAACGGAGCGTACGGTCGTCCGACGCGGAGGCGAGCGTCCGACCATCCGGCGACCAGGCGACACCCATCACCCAGCTTGAATGGCCTTCGAGAACGCGCAAACGCTCGCACACATGCGTATCCCAAAGTCGCACGTTTTCGTCGCTCGACGCGGATGCAAGTGTTCTCCCGTCCGGGGACCACGCCACGTCAAATACCGAGCCGCGATGACCTTCGAATGTGAAGAGGCACTGGCCAGTGTCGGCATCCCAAAGACGCACCGTTCGGTCCCCGGCGGCCGAAGCCAGTTTTTGTCCGTCGGGTGACCATGCCACACTCGCCGCTGCACAAGAGTGCCCTTCGAGTGTGCGGATAATATTTCCCGTGACCAAATCCCAAATCCGGATGGTGTTGTCAACGGACGGCGAGGCGACAAACCTCCCGTCGGGCGACCACGCGATGCGACCGACCAAACTTTTTACCGCGCGCAACACACACCGGAGCGTCACACCGCGCGCCGGATACCAGCCCGGAACGCCTTGCTCTGCCAGTCGCTCAAAAGTTGCCATCGTAACCTCACGCAGCAGTATCCTTGCCTGCCTCGCTCCGAATGCATCCTTGATACACCCTGATCGATGCTACCGCGCGCCAGGCGCAGGGGCAAGCTGACGGGGGCCTTGTACAGGACGCGCGACCAATAGCGTCGTGATTGAGAACAATTGAACTAGCGACGGCATTCAACGCCCCCGTAGCCACCTCCAAAACCCGATGGCCGGCTTGACCAGTCCTACCAGCACCATCACCAGCATCGGCGCGGCCATGACGAGCACGATGTAGACCAGCACGCGCGTGCTGTCCGCGGCGCGCGCCCCTTCGCGGAGTAAACCGCCCCAAATCGCGAAGGGCACGCAGAGCAGGACCACCGTGGCCATCATGCCGCGCATCGTGAACTGCGGCCTGCCACGGCCCGGAGGCGACGCGGAGGGAGGCTGGCCGCCCGCCGGGGGTTGTCGTGCGATCATGGCAAACGCTCGATTCGCTGAACGACTTCGGCATGGGTCAACTCACCGTCGGTCGGCAACAGCAGGTAGCAAGCCTTTTCGCCACAGCAATCGAGGATCACCTGCACGTCGTTCGGCGCGCTAAAGCCCTCGGGACACGGTTCGTGGCCGTTGATCAGCACCTTGGCGCCCACCTGTCTGGCGAACGCGCGGGCGTTTTCCGGCCGGTAATCGCGGCCCCATACCAGGTCGAAAACGGCGCCCATCTCAAGCAGGTCGGTCTGCTCCAGCGGCCGCTCGAACACGCCGCGGTCGAAGGCACGGCTGTCGGCGCGTTCCGGCAGGCTGTGGCACACGAACAGGGCGCCGGGCAGACGCACCGCCAACGGGCAACTGCGGATGAACGCGACGTACGCCGCGCGGACTTTCTCGGCCGCGGGCCCGTACATCTGTTGCAAGCCCAGCCGGAACATCAGGTTGAGCATTTTCTTCGACTTGACGATCGGATAATCGGTCAGCTCCGCCAGCTCGTGGTTGCTCATCAGAAAATGCACGCGCTCGGGGAAAGCGACCTTGAGCCGGGCGACGTCTTCCAGCATGGCGTGCGACATACACCCGCCGTTTTCCGGGTAGGCGGGTCCACCGTGGCAGACCTCCTGCAAGATCAAGTGCCTCCGCGGGTGCTTTTCGAGATCGGCAAGCTTGCGGATCGAGTTGAAATTGCGGCGATGGCCGTGCAGATCGGCGGTGATCATGACCTCGTCGGCCTCGTCAGAACCGAGTACGATTACGTTGCCGTCGCGAGACGGTGTTTGCTCGTTCGCCGCCGTGGCTCGCTGAAAGGTCTCGATCACACTTTCAATGTATTGAAACGTGGCAACCATATCCATCCACGGTATCATTTCAAGGGCCGGTTAGGAAGCAGAATTCCCATGAAGATCACCCAAGTCATCTGCCAGATCCTTCGAATCAAGTCGATCATCGCCAAGACGGCCAGTAGCCAGGACGCGGTACTGGTGCGGATTCGCACCGACACGGGGCTGGAAGGCGTGGGCGAGGCCGATAGCTCGCCCGAGGTGGTCAAGGCCATCGTCGACGCCCCGTTCAGCCACAACATCGCCTGCGGCCTGCGGCACATCCTGCTCGGACAGAACCCGCTCGAGACAGATCGGCTCTGGCACGAGATGCATCGAAAGACGCTCTATTTTGGCCGCTCCAGCGTCACGATCACCGCCATGGCGGCGGTCGACATGGCACTATGGGATCTGAAGGGCAAGCACTTCGACGAACCGATCCATCGCTTGCTCGGCGGCAAGCGGCACGACCGAATCCTGGCGTATGCCTCGATCCTCTTCGGCCGCGACGGGCGCGAGACGGCCGACATCGGCCGCCGCTGGGTCGAAAGCGGTTACCGAGCGGTCAAGTTCGGCTGGGAGCCGATGGGCCAGTCGGAGGCGGTCGATATCGACCTGGTGCGCGGCGCCCGCGAGGGGCTCGCCGACGCGACGCTGTTGGTCGACGCCGGCTGCGTCTGGGACGCGCGCACCGCCCTTGCCCGCGCCAAGGCGTTCGCCGATTACAAGATCGGCTGGCTCGAAGAGCCGCTCCAGCCCGACGATGTCGAGGGATATGCCTGGCTGCGCGATCGTTCGCCCGTACCGATCGCGGCCGGCGAGGAGGAGTGCGGCCGGGCGGCGTTCCGGCCATTGATCGACCGCCGGGCGCTCGACGTCTACCAGGTCGATCTTTCGCGCAACGGCTTCACCGACTCGGCCTATATCCGTGCCCGGGTCGAGGAAATCGGCGCGCGGTTGTGCAACCATTGTTACACCAGCCCACTCACGGTCGCCGCCAGCCTGCACTGGCTGAGCACTTGTCGCGACGCCTTCTTGTTCGAAGACTGCGTCGAGGACTCGCCCCTGCGTCACGAGTTGACGCGCGAGAAGGTGCAGGCCAAGGACGGCTGGATCACCGTGCCCGACGGGCCGGGCTTGGGCGTGACACTGGACGAGGAATTTGTGAAGGGGCACCTGGTGGCGGAGTCGGGGCAATAGAGCATTTAAGCGACGGGACGGGTCGATGATGGTATAATTCGTCGATGCTCACACTTTGATTGAGTGGAGGTGAACGCCGTGGAGACGAAAACGATGGGCAAAGTGCTCTGCACCGCGAGGATCGAAAACCTGAACGATCTGTTCAACGCCGAGCAAGGCATTTTGCCCGAAGATCAAGTGCGGCGGGTCGAAGTCACCGATGCGTTGGTCGATACCGGCGCCTCGGGCCTGTTATTGCCCAGCCGCTTGATTGCCGCTCTTGGATTGAAGCCGCTCCGGGTCCGTCAAGCACGCGGCATCGGTGGCCCGCTGACGGTATCAATCTATGGAACCGTTCGTCTGACGATCCAGGGTCGTGATTGCCCAATGGACGTCGGCGAAATCTCCGACGATCTTCCAGTCATCGTTGGGCAAATTCCACTTGAGTCACTCGACTGGGTTGTGGACCTCAAAGGGCAGAGACTGATCGGGAATCCCGAACACGGCGGCGAACACATCATGGAAGTCTATGCTCTGACCGCCGACGAACAATTGGCTTTCTGGATTGCGTTGAACGCGCCAGCCGATGTGACGGACGCGCAACGGCGGCTGGGTTCGATCATGCGAGGCGAGGGGCTCACCCTTTGATTGAGTGGATCGAGGAGAACGCCCAGTGGCCGCGGAGCGGCCGAAGATGCGTTCCCACGCAGAGCGTGGGAACGAGGGCAACTGGGAACGAGGGCGCATTGTGCTATAATGCCCCCATGCCCGCCTTGCGCCCCCTGCCCCTGATTGTCGCCCTCTTTGCTCTCTCGGCCGCCCGCGCCCGCGCCGATGAACTGTCGCTTGACCGCGACCTGCTGCCACTCTTCAAGGTTCGCTGCGTCAAGTGTCACGGGCCGGCAAAACAGGAAGGAAAACTCAACCTGGCGTCGTCGCGCGGACTGGCCCGCGGCGGACAGACCGGCTCGGCCATCGACCGCGAAATGCCCCTCGAAAGCCTGCTCTGGCAGCGGGTCGCCGACGACGAAATGCCGCCCGACGAACCGCTCTCGGACGACGAGCGCGCCACGATTCGTCGTTGGCTCGAAACCGGCGCGACCGACTTGCCGCCATTGGTGGACGGCTCGGAATCGTCAGATCATTGGGCGTTTGGACGGCTCACGCGCCCCCGGCCCCCACTCGTTCGCGACGCGACACGCATCCGCAACCCGGTCGATCAGTTCATCGTCGCCGCGCTCGAAGAGCGCGGGTTATCACTCTCGCCTGAGGCTGACCGGCATACAATCATCCGCAGGCTCACTTTCGACCTGACCGGATTGCCCCTCTCACCCGACGAGATTGCCCGCTTCGTCGACGACCCCGGGCCGGGGGCCTACGAGCAACTCGTCGAGCGGCTGCTGGCCTCGCCCCACTATGGCGAGCGATGGGGACGTCACTGGCTCGACGCCGCGGGCTACGCCGACTCGAACGGCTATTTCAGCGCCGACAGCGACCGGCCGCTGGCTTACCGCTATCGCGATTACGTCGTCGGCGCGCTGAACCGCGACAAACCGTTCGACCGTTTCATCCAGGAACAGCTTGCCGGCGATGAGCTGGCCGGCTATCGCCCCGGCGCCGACGTCATACCCGCGATGGCCGAGCTCCTGGTGGCCACGCACTTCTTGCGTAACGGCCAGGACGGCACCGGAGAGAGCGACGGTAACCCCGACGAAGTGCGCGCCGATCGTTACAGCGTTCTCGAAGGGGCCGTGCAGATCATGGGCTCCGCCCTGTTCGGCCTCACGTTCCAATGCGCACGCTGCCACGACCACAAGTTCGAGCCGGTGGCGCAGAGAGAGTACTACCAACTTCAGGCGATCCTATCCCCGGCGTTCGACCTTCAGCAATGGATCAAGCCAAACGACCGCCAACTGTGTACGGCATCGGCCGCGGAAATCGCCGCCTGGGAAGCCAGGATGCGCCATCTCGATGCCGAGGTCGGACGGTTGCGCGGCGAATTCGCCGCTTGGGTCCGCGAGCGCCGGCCGCGCGGCGACGTGCTGTTCGAGGACCAATTCGATTCGCCCGATCAACTCACGGCCCATTGGAGCAATACGGCCCCTGGCGACGACGGGCCGGGCGGTTCGCCCGCCGTCAACGTCGCGTCGTCGTCGCGGCCAGGGGCCGAAGCGATCGATGGCAGACTGCGAATCGCCGAGGCGGGGGGCGCGGGCAACCGCTGGCTTTCGTCCCTGCGGAGCTTCGATTGGACGCCCGACGAGCCGGGAAACTGGATCCAGGCCACCTTCGATCTGGCCGACGACAAGCTGCAAGCCGGCGAGGCGCCGGCGGCGCGGATCGGCTATTACATCGCGATGACCGATTTTCACGACAACGGCGGCACGGGCGGCGGCAACATCCTGATCGACGGCAACCCGGCCGGCGGCGCGCAGCTCCACGTCGATTATCCAGGCGACGACGCGCGATCGGTCGGCCAGGTCGGCACCTCGGGCTACTCGCCGGGCCATAGCTTCGGCGTGCGGATCAGCAACGCGGGTGAGGGAAAGTTTCTCGTCGAGCAGCTCGTTGACCAGATCGCCGAGGAGAAAACCGTCACGCTCACGGCCGCCGACTTGCCCGACGGCGGCTTCGGCTTCGAGTATTGCTGCGGCCGGAGCTTCATCGTCGACAACGTGATCGTCGAACGCGGGCGGCCCTCGGCGCCTGGCGCGGAGCACGGCGCGCCGAATTTTGCCGACGAGTTCCAAGTACGGCGCAAGCAGCTTGAAGAATCGGTGGCCGGTTTGAATGCCCTGCGGACCGACAAGCCGGGGAAAACGGCGATCGTCACCGATCTGTCGCCCTCGCCGCCCGACGTGTTCCTGTTGGTTCGGGGCAACTATGGCCAGCCGGGCGAGAAGGTGGAGCCGGGCGTGCCGGCCGCGCTGGCCGATGCGGACAATGCCTACGTGGTGGCACCGCCTTCATCGTCTTCGGCCACGACCGGCCGGCGGCTGGCGCTGGCTCAGTGGCTCACGCGGCCTGGTTCTCGCGCGGCGGCTTTACTGGCACGGGTAACGGTCAATCGCGTTTGGCAGCAGCACTTCGAAACCGCGCTGGCGGCGACGCCCGACAACCTCGGTTATAGCGGCGCACCGCCGTCGCATCCCGAGCTGCTCGACTGGTTGGCCGCCGAATTCACGGAAAGCAACTGGAGCCTGAAGGCCCTGCACCGGCAGATCGTCACGTCGGCCGCTTACCGGCAGTCGAGCCAGCCGCGCGACGATGCCCTGGGGCGCGATCCCGGCAATCGACTGTTGTGGCGTTATCCGCTTCGACGGCTCGACGCCGAAAGCGTGCGCGACGGAATGCTGGCCGCCGGCGGCGAACTCGACCTGACAGTGGGCGGACCCTACGTACCGACCCAGCGCAATGCGCAAGGCGAGGTGTTCGTCGACGAAACGCGGTCGGGGGCGAACCGCCGCAGCCTATACGTGCAACAGCGCCGCACCCAGGTGTTGAGCCTGCTGGAAGTGTTCGACGCGCCATCGATCGTGACCAACTGCACCCGCCGAAGTTCGGCGACGATCCCCTTGCAGTCGCTTACGGCGCTGAATTCCGAGTTCGCGCTGGCGCGGGCCCGCGCGCTGGCCGCGCGGCTGGCGCAAGAACCGCCGGATGACGCCGACTCGCGAATCGAGCGGGCAATTCTGCTCGTCGCCGGCCGCCCGCCCGTCGAAGCCGAGCGAGAAGCGTCGCGCCGTTTTCTGGCCGCGCAAGCCGCGAATTACCCCGACCGCGCCGACGCGGCCGAACAGGTTTGGATCGACTTTTGCCAGATGCTGATGGCCGGGAGCGCCTTTCTTTATGTGGAGTAACCCTGGCCTTCGCAACATCGGTGTGAATGGGACCGAATTGCCCCACGCTTTCAAACCCGTTTTTGTTCCGCAACGCCTGGTTGCGTTAGGAGATGCCATCGGCTTGCCCGATGGAGTTTCACGTTCGCAGCTACAAACGACCGGCCCTCGCTTTTCGCCTTCTTTCCCGGTCGCCGCCTGGCTCCCCGCTGCCTTCGGCAGCGGGGAGCCAGGCGGCAGGATCCAAGAAGAAGGGAAGTGGGGCGACTCGCCTTGTAGCGGCCAACGTCACGGACCACCGGGCAAGCCGGTGGCATGACAGCCCCACAGTATCCAATGGCAGTATCCCGACTACGATCGGCGAAGGAAAAAACGTGCCAAGACGCCGCGGCGTGGTGGCAGCGCGGCGAAGACATCATGTCGAAGCGATCGACCGCGCGGGAGTGCCGGTTCGCCGTACAGTGCTTTCGAAAGGCCGCCGCGGATGGGCACATCGAGGCAAAGTATTGCCTCGCGTGTTGCTACTCCGAGGGCCTCGGTGTGCGGAAGAGCCCCACGATGGAAGTACGGTGGCTTAAAAGGGCTGCCCAAGCGGGTCATGGATACGCGGCCCATAATCTTGGTTTCGCGTACATCGAAGGTCAAGGTATTCGTACCTACGTTCCGCGAGTCGCGTTGTGAATTTCGGGCGGATTTCGCCGGCCGCCCGGCGGCAGCATGATTCGGCGCTTGCGATGATTCT
>DATLQY010000363.1:0-8951 GCA_035534975.1 Pirellulales bacterium | reverse complement strand
GGCGACCGCGGGGCGGTTTGCTTTCTGTTGCACTTTCCCTGGCCTTGCGGCCGGTGGGCGTTACCCACCGCCCTGTCCTGCGGAGCCCGGACTTTCCTCCCGCCGAGTTTCACCTCGGCCGGCGACCATCCGGCCCGCTCCGAACCTATGGGTAAACTGTAACGTGTGTTGCCCGTCAAGTACAACGCCTGCCCTGCCAAGTGTCCCGCCGGACGAACTCGGCATCCAGCGCGGCCCGCAGCCCCGGCTTATCGAGGCACCATGTCGGACCCACGAGAAAGTCGGGCGGGGCATCGCCGCCAACGCGTTCGACGACGCATCCAGGCGGCAGCAACTCGAGGAAATCGACGACGGCGCGGACGTATGCCTCGCGTTCGATCAACATCACTTGTCCGGAGCGGACCCATTCGGCCAACGGCGTGCTATGGACTGCGTAAAGATTGTGAAGCTTGACCGAATCGACCGACAACCGGGCCAGCTCTTCCGCGGTGGCCAGCATGTCGTCGTGCGACTCGCCCGGCAGTCCAAGGATCACGTGGGCGCAGATCTCGAAACCACGCCCCCGGCTGCGCGCGACGGCGTCGAGGAAGGCGTCGTGGCGATGACCGCGGTTCATCCAATCGAGCGACCGGTCGTGCATGGTCTGCATACCGAATTCGACTGACAGGTAGGTCCGGCCGGCCAATTCCGTCAGCAGCTCGAGCACGTCGTCGGGCACGCAGTCGGGTCGCGTGCCGATGGCCAACCCCACCACGCGGGGATCGGCCAGCGCTTGTTCGTAGAGAAGTCGCAACCTGGCAACGGGCGCGTAGGTATTGGTGGCGGGCTGGAAATAGGCCAGGAAGCGCTCGGCCTTGTAGCGACGCTTGACCCGCCGGATGCCCTCTTCGAGTTGTCCGGCAATGGAGTCGCGGGGCAGCCGGCGGCTGGGGCTGAAGCTTCGGTTGTCGCAAAACACGCACCCCCCCACCGCGACGGTGCCGTCGACGTTGGGGCACGTCATCCCGGCGTCGAGGCTGACCTTGTGGACCCGCCGGCCAAATCGGCGGTGGAGGTGAAAACGATAGGCGTGGTAGCGGAGTCCCGCGGCGCGCCATTCGGGTACGATCGTGTCGGGCATGGCTGAAATTATTGACGCCGCCGCCACGCGGGCTTAAACTCAAAGAGCGGCGACGCGGGACGGAAGCAGGGCCTTCGAACCCATTCTGCCGCCTTGACCGCGAATCTTAAGT
Source organism: Pirellulales bacterium (assembly GCA_035534975.1). Lineage (GTDB taxonomy): Bacteria > Planctomycetota > Planctomycetia > Pirellulales > JAICIG01 > DATKSN01. The sequence continues at coordinate 7,719 of DATLQY010000363.1, read as the reverse complement.
GGTATTGGCCTTCGGAACAAGAGACACCAGCGCGATGTTCGGCGAACTCATTCCGATCGGTGGCGGCGATCCGATTCCCTTGCTGAAGAAGAGTTTGTTGGTGGGCCGACGGGAAAGCTGCGACATCGTATTGCGGTTTCCCAACGTGTCGGCCCATCATTGCCAGCTCACGTTGATGAGCGGCTACTGGTACGTTCGCGATTTGCAGAGCCGCAACGGCGTGAAAGTGAACAACATCACGGTCACCGAAAAGCGGCTCGACCCGGGCGATTCGTTGGCTGTCGCCAAGCACCGCTACGAGGTGCAGTACTCGCCGGCCGATCTGGGCGCGATCGGGCCTCCGCCGGCCGAAACCGGCGCGGCGATGGCCGAGGTGTTCAGCAAGTCGCTCCTGGAGCGGGCCGGACTTACCAAGGACCAGGACATGGAGCACGGCGCCCCGAAGCGCTACGACGTGAACAGCAATCGTCCCGGTCAGATCAAGGATCCCTTCAAGCCCCTATAGCTTTTCGTTTGGCCAAGCCGAAGAAAAAGCAGTTGCGAGCCGATTTTCGCAAGAACCGCGCGGCCCGTGCGCGCCAGGGAGACCTGACTCGCAAGTTTCACGATCCCGATGCCGAAGACGACGACGCGCGCGACGATCGCATCAGCGGCAAGGGCGAGTTGACCCGCAAGCGGACGGTGCGTGGAGTCGACGCGGCCGACGACGCACAAGGACTTGCCGTTCACTTGGACATCGACGAGTCGGTCTGCCTGCGCGGTCGCGTGATCTCGGTCCACGGCCTGTCGAGCACCGTCGAAGCGGACGACGGCAGCCGTTACCAATGCGCCACGCGGCGGTTGTTGAAAACGCTATCCACCGATCAGCGGCACGTCGTGGCCGCCGGCGACCGGGTCTGGTTCCGTCCGGCCGACCGCAGCGAGGGAATCATCGAGCGCATCGAGCCGCGCTACGGCGTGCTCTGCCGCGCCACGCGCGGCCGGCGGCACGTGATCGTGGCCAACGTCGATCAACTGTTGATCGTTGCCAGCGCCGCCGAGCCTTATCTCAAACCCAACCTGATCGACCGTTTCCTGGTCAGCGGCGAACAGGGTGGGTTGAAGGCCCTGATCGCGATCAACAAGATCGACCTCGTCGAGCCGGCGTCGCTGGCGCCCCTGGCAGGCGTCTACAGCCGGATGGGCTATCGCGTACTGCTGGTCAGCGCCCAGACCGGATTCGGCGTCGAACGGCTGCGCCGTGCCTTGGCCGGCCGTCAGAGCGTGGTCGCCGGCCAGAGCGGCGTGGGGAAATCGTCGCTATTGAACGCCGTCGAACCGGGACTCGGCCTGGCGGTGGCCGAGGTCAGCGCCGAGAACCAGAAGGGAAAGCACACCACGACCACCGCGCGGCTGCTGCCGCTGGCCGGCCGCGGGTACGTGGTCGATACTCCCGGCATCCGCCAGTTCCAGCTTTGGGACGTGGTTCCCGAGGAGGTCGCCGGTCTTTATCGCGACCTTCGGCCGCTGGTGAGCCGCTGCGGCTTTCCCGACTGCACCCACACGCACGAGGCCGGCTGCGCCGTCAAGGACGCCGTGGCCGACGGTTGGCTCGACGCAAGGCGGTACGAGAGCTATTGTCATTTGTTTGAGGGAGACATGGAGTGAAATCATGACCATTGACAAGGTTCGCGAGCTCTACGACACGCAGCCGTTCCATCCATTCACCATGCACCTCGCCGATGGTCGTCGAATCTTCGTGGCCAGCCGCGAATTCCTTGCCTCCGCGCCCAACGGCCGCACGGTCGTGGTCTATCAACCCGATAATGAGCTGAAACATCGTTGATTTGCTGCTGGTCACCGACGTCGAGGTCGAACTGGCGCGTCCCAAACCAAAAGATAACGAAAACGATGAGCCGTGAACCCCGATGGCCTGAAAGTGTCTGGAAGAAGGATCTCCTCGTTCCCACGCTCTGCCGACCCGCTGCGCGGGTGCCCCAAACGTCTATTCGGCCGCTCCGCGGCCTCGCACGACACAAGGGATTTGGGATTCCAACGTGGACGCGGAGCGTCCGGGGATGCGATCCCCACGCAGAGCGTGGGAACGAGGGACGATTCCCTTCTGAACCCCGAACCTTGACCTCTGCCGACAACATTCACCCGGTTGGTGTATACTTACCAAAGAGAAGAAACTCACAACCAAAACCGAGGAGGACCAAAACCACGTGACCGAAATGAATCGCGCCGAAAGCGTCGTCAGTGAGGCGGCAGTGTTAGTTGGCGTTTTGTCGCCCGGCAAGAACGGGCCCGCCAATCCACTCGAAGAACTTGAGGGATTGGCCACGACCGCCGGGGCCCAAGTGGTGGGCCAGTTGACCCAGCGCCGTGAATCGCCCGACAAGACCACCTATCTAGGCAAGGGCAAAGTCGACGAGCTCCGCGTGCTGGGCGAATCGCGCGACGCCGACGTGATCATCTTCGACAACGATCTCTCGCCGGCCCAGACTCGCAACCTCGAAAAGGCCACGAACCTCAAGGTACTCGACCGCACCGAGTTGATTCTCGACATCTTCGCCAGCCGCGCCCAGACGCACGAAGCCCGGCTGGCCGTCGAACTGGCCCAGCTCCAGTACTCCCTGCCGCGGCTGAAGCAGATGTGGACGCACTTGTCGCGGTTGAAGATGGGCATCGGCATGCGCGGGCCGGGCGAAAAGCAATTGGAAGTCGACCGCCGGCTGGTCGAAAAGCGGATTCACGACTTGCAGATGGACCTGGCCGAGATCCAACGCCGCAAGGAGCGGCAAGTGGCGGCGCGAAGCGACCACCGCACCGTCTCACTGGTGGGTTATACGAACGCCGGAAAGAGCACGCTCTTGAACGTCCTTACCGGTGCCAACGTTCGAACCGAAGACAAACTGTTCGCCACGCTCGACACGCGCACAAGGCGCTGGCAGTTGCCCGGCTGGGGACCGGTGCTCTTGAGCGACACGGTCGGTTTCATCCGCGACCTGCCGCACCATCTGATCGCCAGCTTCAAGGCCACGCTCGAGGAGACGCGGCAAGCCGATCTGCTCCTGCACGTGGCCGACGCCAGCAGCTCGGCCGTGTACGAGCAAATCGCGGCCGTCTACCAGGTGTTCGAAGAATTGGAGATCGAGGCCAAGGACTCGTTGTTGGTGCTGAACAAGGTCGACGCAATGACCGACCGCACGCGTCTCGACGGCTTGTTGAACCGGTACCCCAACGCGCTGGCGGTCAGCGCTCGCGGCGGGCAAGGTCTGCCCCGTTTGTCGGCGGCGGTGAGCGAGGCGCTCAGCCGCAATTTCCTCGACGTCGACGTCGAGACCGGCGTCGCCAATGGCCGCCTGTTGGCCTATCTGTCGGCGCACGGCGAGGTGCTCTCGAAGCAGTTCTCCGAAACGCGGGTCGTCGTCCATTGCCGCATTCCGCGGGAGCACCTCTGCCACGTCCACGGCGAGCAAACGGTCATTCGTCCACACCAGGCAAACGGCCACGCCGGCGACGACACCGCCCGCGCCGGCCCTATAGAGGACGTGGCGTAGTACATTACCTTGTACCGGAAAATCCGGCGGACGCGCGGCGGGAACAGCATGTCGAAACGCTCGATCCGAGGTTCTCGCGTCTTGATCACGGGCGCTTCCAGCGGCATCGGCCGGGCCTTGGCGCTGGATCTGGCGCGGCGGGGGGCGAAGCTGGTGCTCAATGCGCGGCGTCGCGACCGGCTCGATGAGCTGGCCGCCGAAATTACGGCGCTGGGCGCCGAGGCGGAGCCGGCGGCCGGCGACGTCACGCGGGCCGAGGTCCGCCGCGCGGCCCTCGACGCGGCCCAATCGCGGTTCGGCGGTCTCGACGCGCTGGTGAACAACGCCGGTATCGGCGCCTGGGGCCGCTTCGACGAGGCGGCGCCCGATCGCCTCCGCCGGATCATGGAAGTCAACTTCTTCGCGCTGGTGGAAATGACGCGCGAGGCATTGCCCTTGTTGCGGCGGGGCCGCACTGGGCTGGTGATCAACGTCGCATCGATCCTTGGCCACCGCGGCATCCCTCGCTCGAGCGAGTACTGCGCCAGTAAGTTCGCCGTGCGGGGGTTCAGCGAGTCGTTGCGGGCGGAGCTGGCGAGTCAGGGCATCGACGTGTTGGTGGTCAGTCCCGGCACGACCGAAAGCGAATTCGTCGCCGGCCTGATCGAGCGCACCGGCGAGATGGCCTGGCCCGAGCAGCCCGCCGTACCCGCCGCCGCCGTCGCCGCGCAGACTGTGCGCGCCATGCGTCTCGGCCTGCGCGAGATCATCCCCAATCGCCGTGGCCGGCTGCTGGTTTTGCTCAATCGCCTCGCGCCGCGGCTTCTCGACCGCTGGATGGAGCGGTACGGCTAGCGCCGTGGGGCGGGTTCCCAACCTGCCATGGCAGCGCGTGTGATAAAGGCCAGGCGTTGGCGGACAGCACAAGGGCGTCAGCCCGCCGTGCAGGTGTCCGCCGAAGCCTGGACTTGGCTTCAGGATTGGTGGAAGGCCGCGAGATCTGGGCCGCGGCGGCTTCGCATACCGAGCGCGGGTACGCGTTGCCCCGCGGACCGACGTCGACCGGCAGGAGCCGCCGCCACCGGTTGGTTCGACGTAGGAACCGAGTCGCCTCAACGCGACGGCCTGACCGCGACAGGCGATTGAGTCGGGTGTCTGTGTGTTTCGTAGCCGCGAAGCGCTTGAATCAGCTTATTGCTTGGCTTAAGCCATCCTGGAAGCCCCGTGAACGGGGCTGGAAGAAAGTCAGTTGGGGCGGTTTGTGAACCCGGCGTAAACGCCGGGCCGAATACCGCTGCGCGGAAGCCCCGTGAACGGGGCAAGCCGGCATCCCGTCGCTACAAAGATGTTTAGAACGACGGGGGCTTACGCCCCCCGTTCGCCTGCCGCTAGGGTTCGCTCATCCGCGCCCCGATCGTCGCCAACTCATTGAACCGATCGACGTTCTCCCGGGCGGTCCAGGCGATCGAACGGAATACGAGAATACGAAATAGCGGGTCGTCGAACGTCCAACTGTAATGACCGAGGATCGAGCAAACGACACGTCCCTCGCCGCGCTCATAGGTCCAGAGCAACGGGCGCGGTTGATCCTCCTCGACGCCGGTGGCCAGCACGTGGACGCGCGCCGGGTCGCCGACAAGCTCCCAGTAGCTTTCGTCCTCGAAATGGGCCTTCTTGAAATTGCGGCTGATGGGGTGCTTCGCATCGCTCGCAAACTCGAGATCCAAGGCGCCGTGGCGAAAGCGTGACTGGCCACCCTGCCAGGCCAGGCCGATCCGATCGGCCAACTGGTCCGGCGCACGCTGGCCGTTGACGGCGTAGTGCAAAAATACCAGCCCGCCATCACGGGCCTGGTATTGGTCGAGCTCCTGCGCCTTTTCCGGCGACCATGCCGGGTTGGCGGAATAGAAAACCATCACATCGGCACTCTTGAGCTCGCCGTCGGCATTGAACGCCAAGGCGACGGGAAATCGGATGCCGGTGGCGATCACCACGCGGCGGCTGAAGTCCGGCGCCAGCTTGAGGATCGCGCCGCGTTCGCCGGCAAGGTCGTAGTGCGGCCGGCCCTGGCCGTCGAGCTGGTAGGCGTTGGTGTAGTCGGCCGTGCCCAGGCCGAAGTAGACGTTGTGGTCCGCGTCGATCGCGATGCCCAGCGCATCCACGCCGTGCGCCATCGCCAGCGGCTGCCAACCGTCGGCCACGACGATCTCGTCGTCGGCCCGGTCGTCGCCGTCGGTATCGACCACCAGCGAGCACTTTCCCTTGCCGGCGATGAAGAGTCCGTTGCCCTTCGCGTAACCCGGCGGCGTGAGCGCCATACCAATCGGCGACTGGATGCGGCCCTGGTTGTCCCAGAACGGCTCCGCGCGGTCTTCCAGTCCGTCGCCGTCGCTGTCCGACAGGAGATAAACGTTGCCGTCGTATGCCAAGGCGACCAGCTTGCCGTCACCGCGGGCCCGGATGTTGTTGACGTTGGTCAATTCGAGAGGCAGTTCGCGGACCGTGAAGCCCGGCACGAACATCTGCACCGCCGGCGGTTGCTCGACGGGGACGAGCGGCTTTCCGCCGGCGACGCATTCGATGGAAAGTCGAGGCAGCCCGGCGTGCTTGGCCGCCAGGTATTCGCGGACGGCAAGGCGCTCGACGTCGGAAAGGAGCCGGTCGTACACCAGCACCTCGGCCAGCGCACCGTCGAAAAAGCCTTGCACGCGGGGCGACTCGCCGTTGCCGTAGTAGCGGGCACCCAGGTAAAGCTCATCCATCCGCAGCTTGCCCGGCGCGCGATCGCGCGTGGCCTGCGGCTTGCCATCGACGAGCAAACTCACGCCGCCCGGCCGCGCTGCGATGATCGCTTCGAGCACGTGGAATTCGCCGAACGCGAAAACGTCGTTGCAGAGATCGACCGCGCCGCCGAAGCCGGGCCCTTCGAGGTTGAGGGTTTCGAACGCGGCCGAAGGCTGGCCACTCAAGTCGACCGTAAGACCGGTGACGTAGTCGTTTTCTCCCCGCGCATTGAACGCCAGGAGGGCGCGGAACGCTCCGAGGTTCGATCGCGGCGCGGCGACGATGAACACCGTGGCGTTTTCGATGGTATCGCGCAAGCCGGCAACGGCGAGAAAGTCGTCTTCGCCGTCGAAGCCGACGATGGGCCGCTCGCCCAAGGCAAGCCAGCGCGGCCGGGCGGCCGCTGCTTTTTGCGCAGCGTGGCGAGCCTGACCCGAACCGTCGTACCAGGTGTCGAGCGGAGCTCCGGCCGCAGGCGACGGCACCGAGTTCTCGCGGCGGGCCTCGGCCTGAACTGAGGCGTCGAACCAGGCGGCCAGCCCCTCGTGGACCGGCAACCCGCCATCGGCCCAAGCCGCCGGCGTTTGAGCTACGGCCTTAGGGGGTTCATCGGCCGCCGGCAATGTCGAGGTCGACATTGATAAGCCGACGATCAACCCAATCCAATTCGGAAGGCAAAAAGATGGGGGGCAAAAAAACAGGAGGATCCGGAGTAATGAATGGCTTGATTGCATCCTTCCTCCCATCTTTTTGCCCAACATTTTTTTGCCACTTCGCTTATTGGGCGGGTTTCCAACACCTCTGTCATTCAAGGTCGTCTTTGGCTTGTAGCAGCGCATTTTCGACGTTTTTCAGGTCGTCCCCCGTCAGCGTGAATCGAATCGACAGCTCGTGCTTTGGTTCGATGACGAGGAAATAGCGATCGCTAAACTCATCGTCTCGAATGAGATTCACTTGCATTGACTTGCTCGCTCCTAGGGGTAATGTTCCACCCTGTGAGTTATGAGCTGGGTTTCTTCCGGCTTTCCCCGGGCAACATGCGAGGAATTCCATCGCCTGGTCAATGATTCCCAACGATGGAATCTCGAAGTAAAGATAGACTGACGGGCCCTCAATCTGGGCAAACCAACGGTCAGTTCCCGATGTCGTCTGGTCTATCGCGATCTCCCAAAGGCCGGAGGAACCAAATGCCATGAGGCCGATCGAACTCCCTCGGCTCGTTGGATGCGTTTTTGGTTCCTTGGGACGTGCCATTTTCGCTTCGAGCCTCCGCTCTCCTCGAAGACCAAATTAGCGAAGGTGGTGGGCCGGCACTCGCCAAAGGCGAACTGGTCCCACCATGGCCTGCGCAAAATGGCCCTGGCCGGCGTTTGGAGCGTAATTCCGGTTTGTATTCCGCCACAACGTTCGGCAT
>DATLQY010000362.1:0-2714 GCA_035534975.1 Pirellulales bacterium | reverse complement strand
CCTCGTTGTTCTACACATCTTTGGCAGGGTCCGGATGCCGGTTTGCCCCGTTCACGGGGCTTCCGCGCAGCGGTATTCGGCCCGGCGTTTACGCCGGGTTCGCAAACCGCCCCACTTGACTTTCTTCCAGCCCCGTTCACGGGGCTTCCAGGATGGCTTAAGCCAAGCAAATGGTAAGCCCCGTGAACGGGGCTGAATACACAATAATGTGCTCCCGTTTTCCCCGGCATGAATGCCCGGGGCTATGACCGCTTCGCGGGAGGCCCCGTGAACGGGGCGGTCCATGACTCGCGACTTGTGTAGAACAACGAGGGGAGCCCCGTGACGATGGTGACGATGAAATTCACGCAAAGTTTTTCTGTACTCTACGTGACCGCGTTACTTAGGGGGTATAGGCAGGGTAGACTACGGCCTGCGATTAGCCGTGAGCCGCTTCGCCATTTCGGCGAAGAGCGCGCGGATGCGCGTGGGATCGTACTTGGCACTCGCCTCCAAGGCCGCTGATAGCTCGTCTAGGATCTGCTTGGCTTGCGTGGCGGGCAACTCCAAGTGCAACGCCGTCCCCAGCTCGTCCAACGCGCTCCCGATCGCCGCGGCGTGTTCGAACGGCTCGACACGCGAGGCCGCGTCGTAAATCGCCTTGAAGGCCCAGGCAATCTGGCGGGCGGAATCGTAGTCGTGGCCAGGCCGGTTGCCCAGCTCGCAAAGATCGCGCAACAACTTCGCGGCGGCCGGGCGATCGTAGTTTGCCTGTTCCAGTTGGTCGGAGAGCGTTTCGACGAGCTCATCCAGTTGGGCCCGCGCCTGATCCAGCTTCGTCGGCTTGCGATTCGCGACGAACGGCCGGGCGGTGAATTGGTCGTGAAACTGACCCCATGCTACCTGAAATTCGCGCGCCGTCTTCTTCGCCGTTTCGTCGCTCCCACGGTGGGCGTGGCGGATCGCCAGCTCGACCAGCACGCCGGGCCACGCGCGCAAACCGGGAAGGCCGGGCTTGCCCCGCGGCGGGGACTGCTGCCGCCAGCTTTGGGCCTGCAAGTCGTGGTGGCACATCGCGCAGTCGAACTGGGCGAACTCGGGCCAACCCCCCTTGGTCGATTGATTCTCCGCTTGGGCCTGAACCAGCCTGATCGCCACTCGCAAGCTTTCGACTCCACCGATCACGACCGATTTGACTCCGTGCAAGTCGCCGTTCCGGTAGCCCAGCAACTTCTTGATGTCAGCGTCATTCCTGACCGACTCATCCTTTTCCTCAAGGTACCTCCAATGCGCGGGCATCGACTGGGCGAAGGTTTCGACTTCGAAGCCCGGCAAGGGCGGGTGTCCGGCGGCGTACATTTCGTGCGTCAGGATCTTGCCTTGTTCGACGTTGCCGAGATGACATGAAAGGCACTGCCTGGTCCGCTTGCGCGGATCGCGAACGTCGACCATTCCGAGTTCGAATTTCTCGGCGGCCGATCTCTTGCGCCACGCTGAGACGCGATGGAGCTTCTCGTACTTCTCGCCCGGTCCGTGGCACGACTCGCAACTGACTCCTTGCTGACGGTTGAAGTCGCCAAGGTCGGTACCACCGGGCCGCTGGTCGCAATGGCAACTCAGGCACTCGGCGCGCTTGGTCACGTCTCCAAGGTTAAGCAACTCGCCGATCCGCCGTCCCAGATCGCTTTCCAGCAACTTGAAAGCCTGAGCGTGCTTGTCGTGATGGAACCAGACGTGGAATTCGTCCAGTCGCACCCACTTCGTGGCGCCGCTTTGCTCGTCGAGCGTACCCGCCTTCTCGTGGCAGCGCGCGCATTCGGTGACGCCGATGTACTGCGGCTTGGAGCCTGCATCCTGCGCGTATCCAACGGCCGCACAACCCATGGCGATCAAAGCGAACAACAGCCGTTGCAGCCGGCGTCTTCCACCGGCCCCGGGGAAATCGGGCGAGCGACGACGTTCGACCCTTAGCGCATGTAACATGAAAGCTCAACGTTCGTGATCTAGGGGGCCACCGGCCTCAACAACCGCCGTATCTCGCGAAGTGGTTCCCGAGGCTTGTCTGGATTGAAGTCGCGCGGGCTCTCGTACCGTCCCCGGCGACCGGGCGCCTCGAGCGGCGGGAACGTCAATCGGCGATGAAGCTCGACGAGCCCAGCGCGAATGGCCGCGTCGTCGGGCGACGGATGTCCGAGCAGGTCGAGGTGGGCTTGCCGTAGCGCGACGAGCGCCAGATAAAGCTGTGCGGCGCCGTCCCAAAGGTCGGTGTCGCCGTCGATCGGCCGGTTGGCCACCGCCCGGAGCAAACGCTCGACCTCCTCTCGATCGAACGATTGGCGCGCCAACTCCGCTGCCCAGGCATCGAATGCGAGTGACGCATGGCGGGATTTCGCCGCGACGATTTGGCGGTCGGCGGCCGGCGACTGCATCAAGCCGCGCAGCTCGGTGACCAGGTCAAGAGGGGTGAGCAGGGCGTGCGGCGAGACGGCGGCCGTACCGGCCCCGCGCGGTTCGGTGCGTAACAAGCTCGACAGCAGTGGATAGTACCAGGTGCCCCACCGCGGAACCCCCAACGTCCCCTGGTCCGGCGGACGTTTCGCGTAGCCCTCGCGCCGCCAACTCTTGTCTTGCAGGTCGTGATGGCAGGCAAAGCAGTCGTACTCGGCGAACTCGGGCCACAGTTTCTCAAGAACGCTTCCAAGCCCCGCCGCCGGCGCGGTGCCGGTTTCGGCCGC
>DATLQY010000361.1:0-10164 GCA_035534975.1 Pirellulales bacterium | reverse complement strand
GGAATTGGAGCAGGATCCCAACATGCCCGCCGGCCACCTGGCCGCGCTCTTCGACGCCCAGGGCCCCAATGTCAACTGCCTGACGGCCTGTGCCGCCAGCAGCCAGGCGTTGGGCGAGGCGGCCGAGATGATTCGCCGCGGCGATGCCGACGTCATGCTTTCGGGCGGCGCGCACAGCATGATTCACCCCTTCGGTGTGACCGGCTTCAATTTGCTCACCGCGCTGTCGACCCACAACGACGAGCCGACCAAGGCCTCGCGCCCCTTCGACATGCACCGCGACGGCTTCGTGCTCGGCGAGGGGGCCGGCATGCTGGTGCTCGAGGAATTGGAGCACGCCAAAGCTCGCGGCGCGGCGATTCACGGCGAGTTGATCGGCTTCGGCTCGACGGCCGACGCCTTCCGGATCACCGACACCCATCCCGAGGGCCGCGGCGCCTCGAGCTGCCTTCGCATGGCGCTGGCCGATGCGCGCAAGGACCCTGCCGACATCGACTACATCAACGCGCACGGCACGAGCACCGACGTCAACGACCGGGTCGAGACGCTGGCCATCAAGAAGGTGTTCGGCCAGCGCGACTACAAAACACCCGTTTCGAGCACCAAGAGTATGATGGGGCACCTGATCGCCGCCGCGGGCGCCACGGAGCTGATCATTTGTGTTATGGCCATTCGCGACAAGGTCTTGCCGCCCACGACGAACTACGAAACGCCTGACCCCGAGTGCGACCTGGACTACATCCCCAACCAAGCGCGCCCGGCGCGCTGCGACGTCGCCGTGAGCAACAGCTTCGGCTTCGGAGGCCAGAACATCTCGCTTGTCGTGTCCAAGTTTCAAGGCTAGTCATTGGTCCTTGATCATTTGTTGGTGAGGCCGTGGAATCGCCTCGTTCCCACGCTCTGCGTGGGAACGTCTCTACGGCCGCTCCGCGGCCTCCGAGCGGACCATGAATCGTCAGCGCCGAGCATCCAGGCGACTGCCACCATTAGGAACGCGACCCCTTACCCCTAACCCTTACCGCCCACCCCTCACCCAAATGCGACGCTTCCTGGTTGCCATCACGATCACCTCGTTGTCGTTCGGCGGCGTGGCCGGCGTTGTCTGGTTTTACCACGAGCGCGATCCTCTGGGGCGACAGGTGGTGGGCTACCGTGTCGGCGCCGCGGGGAGCTATGCCCAAGCGTGCCGCGAAATCGCCTGGTTCGAGCAAGGAGCCGACCACGAATCGAAGTTACGCGAACTGGTCGGCGGTTGGGGAACAGGCAACCCACAGTTCGATCTTTACCTGGCTCGTTACCTCGGCGATTCGAATTGCGGCGAAGCCTTGCGGCGGGCATTCTCGTTGGAGCTCGCCTGGCGGCCGGAATTGCTGCCGCGCTGGGCGCATTTCTGGTGCTGGCACACGAAGCTTGCGCCGGCCGAGGAGATTACGTCGATCGCCGAGTACCTTGCCACGCTGGTGTTAGTCGATCCTCCGAAGAAACTAACTTGGCGCGAAGTTCTCGACTTGCAGGCCGTATTTGAGCTGACCGGCCACGAAGATCTGGCCAGGCGTCTGGCGCCCGATAACTGGCCCACACGGTACGATCGGTGGTTGGAAGCCGCCGAGAAAACTCCGGCGGTCACTCGGCCGAAGCTGCCCTTTCCCGATTGGGAAGGAGGCTCGGCCAACGAGAATGATCCGGGGGTTGCTTTGTGATCCGTTCCGAAACGTCCGCCGACGACAAAGCCGTCCGCCATGTCAACCGGCTTGCCTTCGGCCAGGAGGAAGAAGCCAGGCTAGTCGATGCGCTTCGTAACGGCGGATTCGTGCGGGCCTCAATGGTGGCCGAGGTCGAAGGCCAAGTTGTCGGCCACATCCTGTTCAGCGACTTGGCGATCATGTCGCTGGCCGACACAATTTCGGCGTTGGCCCTGGCTCCGATGGCCGTCTTGCCGAAATTCCAGCGGCAAGGAATTGGCACGGCCCTCGTCCAGCGTGGCCTTGAAGTCTGTCGGCAGCAAGGCCACCAAATCGTGGTCGTCGTTGGCCATGCGAACTTGGAATCGCAAACTCCACGGGTGATTTGATTTACATCACCTTGTCGAAGCACACTCGCCGGGAGCTTGAAACGGACGTGATCACATGCATTCGTCCACAAGTGCCCCATCTCCCCGGCGGTGAAACGCAATGCTTGTCTATCGCCCGTCGCCATCTCTACAATTGCCACTGGGTCTCGCCTCGTCGCGAGCAATCGACCTTCGCGCCGTGGTCGCGAATTCACCGATCATGGCGTTGGAACCAATTCGGGTGCGGCAATCCAAAATCCAAAACCCAAAATCCAGAATCCGATTCTGGCGATCGACGGCGGGCCCGCCGCGCTGCCCAGCGGCCCGCCCGCTTGGCCCTTGGCCGATCCCGACGTGCTGGCCGCGCTGGAGCGGGCCTATGCCGACGGGAGTTGGGGGCGCTACCTGGGGCCGAACGCCGCACGACTTGCGTCCGCCCTGGCCGAGTACCATGCGGTGGAACATGTCACGCTTTGCTGCTCGGGTACGTTTGCCGTGGAGTTGGCCCTGCGTGGGCTGCAAATCGGGGCCGGCGACGAAGTCGTTCTGGCCGGGTACGACTTTCCGGGCAACTTTCGCGCGATCGAGGCTGTCGGCGCGAGACCGGTGCTGGTCGACGTCGATCTGCTGAATTGGAACCTCGATCCGCGCCGACTGCCGGCCGCCCGAAGCGAACGCACACGCGCGGTGGTGGTCTCGCACCTGCATGGCGGACTCGTGTCAATGGGCGAGGTGATCGAGTTTGCCCGACGGCACGGGCTGGCGGTCGTGGAAGACGCCTGCCAAGCGCCGGGGGCCAGGGTCGAGGGACGACTCGCTGGAACCGCGGGCGACGTGGGAGTGCTTAGTTTCGGCGGCAGCAAGTTGCTCTCGTCCGGTCGGGGAGGGGCCATCCTGACTCGCCGGGCAGACATCCACCAGCGAGCCAAAATCTTTTGCGAACAAGGGAACAACGCCTTCCCGCTGAGCGAGTTGCAAGCCGCCGTGTTGTTGCCGCAATTGGCCAAGCTCGACGGCCGCAACGCCGCTCGACAGGCGGCCGCTGGGCGGCTCGTGCGGCGGCTCGCCGGTGTACACGGTCTTCGGCCGCTCTCGAATGGCGGCGGCAACGACTTGCCCTCATTTTATAAACTGGGCATGCAGTTCTTGCCGAGCGAACTGGACGGTCGCTCGCGTGCGGAATTCCTCGCCTGTGTACAGGCCGAAGGCGCGGCGCTTGACGCCGGCTTCCGTGGTTTCGCATTGCGGTCGCCGCGGCGCTGCCGCGCAGCCGACGACCTGACCGAGAGCCGCCGCGCGGCGGCCGACTGTGTCGTGCTACACCATCCGGTCCTGCTGGAAGACGATACTGTCGTCGACTTGGTCGCGGCGGCGATCGAAAAGGTGATTCGCGCATTTGTCGCCGATTCGTGAAAAGGGATGTGGAGATGACGGGGAGAGGGGGGACTCCGGTCTCGATCATGAATGCCGGATTTTGAATGCCGCGACGGGACGCCAACCGCCGATTCGTCGCAACACACTTCGATCATGGCGGTATCGTCGGAGTTGCTGCAAGCTGCGCGGTCGGTCGGCGTTGAAATGGGGCTACCGGCAAGCCAATGATGCAGTCAACAGCACCGTCTCCGACGCTTCATTGCCCGAATGCGAGTCGCTCTCTCCCGCTCGGTCGTCGGAGGGCTGATGGACTTCGGCTGTCAAAATATCGAGCAAGGCCTGGCGCAGTTCAGATCGCACGACGCGCACATGGGGCGGAGCTTCGATGCCAAGACTCACGCGGTTGCCCGCCACTCGGTTGATGGTGACGGTGATTTCATCACCGATGACGAGTTTCTCGCCAATTCGTCGGCTTAGCACTAGCATGTTCGTATCCTCCTTGAAAGTTCCGCGGAATTTGACTGGGGCCAGCCAATTGGAGCAAAACCGATGCCAGACTCTAACAATGGGGCGCATCGAGCGGCCAGTTGTTTCTAAAGCATTACCAAAAAAAGACTTATCACACAGAACGATTTCAGGACGCGTGACGATTGCCAGCACCGCAGGGGCGAAAAGTGTCTCAAAACGGACACGTGTTGTCCCGAATTGAGTCGGCTGTAGATTGAAAACGATCACGATGGCCGGGAAACGACCATTAAGTTCAAGCCGCCGGTGGCTGGGGCAAAGCCTTGTCACGAACGATTTTCAACCTGCGATAGCGAGGGTTATGGCAGGTTGGAAACCTGCCCCACGATTCAAGGGGCACGTTTTTGATTTTTCATCGCGAGGGGCCTTGAACAAAAGACCCCCATCCCCTTATACTCAGACGCTTTGGATCGTTCGGCACAGGTCAGGTGAAGAGTCGGCACATGAAAATCCGCGCCAGCGTCAAGCGCATTTGTGAAAACTGCAAACTCGTTCGCCGCCGGGGCGTCGTATTCGTGGTCTGCAATAACCCCCGCCATAAGCAGCGTCAGGGCTGAACTTGGGCTCGTCCCTGATCTTTTTCTGAAACATCAATGGAGTCAATGAGTTATGCCGCGTCTCTTGGGTGTGGATATTCCCAGTGATCGGCCCACGATCGTATCGCTGACTTACCTCTACGGCGTAGGCAAGAAAATCGCCCGCGAGTTGTGCCACAAGGCGGGAGTGGATCCCCAAGCAAGGGCCCGCGAACTGGCGGAAGACGAAATCGCTCGCCTGGCGGCGCTCTTGGACAAGGATTACGTCGTCGAAGGACAGTTGCGGCGACAGGTGGCGCAGAATATCGCCCGGCTTCGCGACATCGGTTGCTATCGTGGCATCCGGCACCGTCGCGGACTGCCGGTTCGTGGACAGCGCACCCGCACAAATGCCCGCACCCGCAAAGGTCCTAAGAAAACCGTCGCCGGGAAAAAGGGTGTCAAAGACCTGAAATAATCGAACATTTTCGTCTGGAGCTGAAATCTCGTGTCGAAGAGCAAGCGACGCAAAGTCCGCCGCAACGTCACTTTGGGTGTGGCCCACGTGAAGGCCACGTTCAACAATACGACGGTGACGATCACGGACACCAAGGGCGACACCCTGTGCTGGGCCAGTGCCGGCACCTGCGGTTTCAAGGGAAGTCGCAAGAGCACGCCCTTCGCCGGGCAATGCGCCGCGCAGCAGTGCGCGGAAAAGGCTTCGAAATTCGGCGTCAAGGAGGTCGATGTGCGAGTGAAGGGCCCTGGCAGCGGTCGTGAAAGCGCCATCACTGCGTTGCAGTCGGCCGGTTTGACCGTCAAGAGCATTGAGGACGTGACGCCGCTGCCGCACAACGGCTGCCGACCGCCGAAGAAACGCCGTGTCTAGGGTTCGTCGGCTGGGAGCACGCTGAAGCGGCCGCCTCGAGAGCAGGCCGCCGTCCTATAAGCCGTAAAGTGAATTTTCCGTTTAGAAACCTTCCGTTTAGAAAACGTCAAGAACTCCATGGCTCGTCACACCGGACCTGTTTGTCGCCTTTGTCGCCGCGAGGGGATGAAGCTGTTTCTCAAGGGCACGCGATGCGATACACCCAAGTGCGGTTTCGAGCGCCGTGAAAACGCGCCTGGAATGCACCAGTACCGCCGCGGAAAGCTCACTGATTACGGCGTCCATTTGCGCGAAAAGCAGAAAGTGAAGCACTATTACGGCATCCTCGAGCGACAGTTCCGCCGCTATTTCACCGAGGCGCAGCGTTCCAAGGGGAACACCGGCGCCACGTTGATGAGCCTTTTGGAGCGTCGCTTGGACAACGTCGTGCATCGTCTTGGGTTCGGCCAAAGCCGGGCCCAGGCCCGGCAACTGGTGTGCCACGGCCATATCACGGTCAACGGCCGGCGGGTCGACGTGCCCAGCTACCTGCTCAAGCCGGGCGACGTGGTCCGCGTCAAGAACCGCGCCAAGAGCTTGCAGGCGGTTCAGGCCAACCTGTCCGAAAACCAGAGGCAATTGCCCGATTTCCTGACGTTGTCCGACGGCGCGCTCCCGGAAGGCTGCCTGACGCGATTGCCCGAAGACTTCGATGTCTCGATTCCGGTACAGACGCAATTGATCGTCGAGTTGTGCTCAAAGTAAAAGACGGAACGGAATGAATTTCGTTCCACTCTAGCGGAGGCTTTCCATGCGGATTCGTTGGCGTGGGCTTGAACTGCCCAGTCTCGTCACCTGCGACCATGTGTCCTTGACGGCTACCTACGGCAAGTTCGTCGCAGAGCCGTTCGAGCGCGGTTTCGGCGTTACTATCGGCAATAGCTTGAGGCGCATCCTGCTTTCCAGCCTGGAAGGCAGCGCGGTGACCCAGGTCAAGATCCAGAAGGCCCAGCACGAGTTCACCACCTTGCCGGGCATCGTCGAGGACGTGACCGACATCGTCTTGAACGTCAAGTCGCTGGTGGTCAAGAACCATAGCGAGAGCACCAAGGTGCTGCGCATTGATAAGCGCGTCAAGGGGGTGGTCACCGGCGCCGACGTCAAGAGCGACGACTCGGTCGAAGTGATCAACAAGAACCACGTGATCGCCACGCTCACCGAAGACGTTCCATTCGAATTGGAGATGGTCGTCGAGAACGGTCGCGGCTACGTCCCGTCGACTGAACACAGCCCGAATGTCGAGATCGGCATCATTCCGGTCGATGCGGTCTACAGCCCGGTCGTTCGGGTGCGGTACGAGATCGAAGAAACCCGCGTCGGCCAGAAGACCAACTACGACAAGCTTACCTTGGAAATCTGGACGAACGGCTCGGTGGGCCCTGAAATGGCGCTGGTCGAGTCCGCCAAAATCCTCCGCAAGCACCTTAACCCGTTCATCCAATACAGCGAACTCGGTTCGCAGATTTTCGCCGAAGGCCGGGCGGCGAATGTTCTGGTGAACGACGCGGCGATCGAGCAGAAACTGAACATGAGCCTGGCCGAGTTGAACCTTTCGGTGCGGGCCACGAATTGCCTCGAATCGGACAACATTCACACGGTCCGCGACTTGGTTGCCCGCAGCACCGACCAGTTGCTCGACATCCGCAATTTCGGCGACAACACGCTGACGGAAGTTCGTGAGAAGCTCTCCGATCTGGGCTTGCGTTTAGGAATGCGCGTCCCCGCCGCCAGCGGCGTCTGATTAAAGGCTTTAGGCGGTGGGCTTTAGGCGTTAGGTCCTAAGCCAAGTCGCCAAACCGGAAGAACCTGACTCCAACCACCTAACGCCTCGAGCCTAACGCCTAACATACCATGCGACATCGAAGAAAAGGCCGCACGCTAGGGCGTTGCCCCAGTCACCAGCGTGCATTGCTACGGAACCTGGCCACCGCGCTGTTCTTGACGGAGCGCGACGCCGAGGGCGACGCGAACGCGCCCAAGATCAAGGGCCGGATCGTGACCACGCTTGAAAAGGCCAAGGAAGTGCGCGGCGTGGTCGAGAAGTGCATCACGCTCGCGCGGCACTCGCTCGCGGCCCAGGAGGCGGCGGAGGAATTCGCCACTGATAGCGAGCGCAACTCCGACGAGTGGCGCCGATGGCGAAAAAGCGACCAATGGAAGAAGTGGTCGGCGGCCATGGCCCCGGTGGTCAAGGCCCGCCGCCGCGCGTTGGTGATGCTTGGCGACAAGCAGGCCGTGCGTATCCTGTTCGCCGACATCGCCCCTCGTTTCGCCGATCGCAACGGGGGTTACACACGCGTGCTGCGGTTGGCCAAGCCCCGCCTGGGCGACGCCGGCACGCGTGCCATCCTCGAATTCGTCGGCGTCCGTGATCGCGCGGCCCGTCGCGCCGTGGCCCCGCGCTTCGAAGGGTCGGCCGCTGGCGGGACTTGACGATGCGTGCCTTTATGAGCTTGATCGGCGGCGGCACACCCTGATAATTCCAGCGAGGTCGGGCAATGCCGCCAGGCGCAGGCAACACTGGCTTCGACTTCACCTTTCATGTCCGCCGGTTGTGCGCCGACATCGCCGCGCGCTTGCCTGAGATGGGGCACATCGACGTGGGCCGCGTCGCATTGCGGTTCTGTCAAGCCCGTTCGTCGGCACGGCACGGCATTCACGCCACACTCACCCCGTTGCGATTTGAGGACGGCGCGTTGGTGACCGAGCGCGCGGGCCGCCTATGGACGATCGAGCGGCTCTACGACGTCGCCGGTCGTGAGATGCTTTACCTCTTGAGCTTCTACGTGCCGAGGTTTCTGAACCATCCCTTCCACGAGAAGCTCGTCACGGTGTTCCACGAGCTCTGGCACATCGGCCCTGGCTTCAACGGCGACCTTCGCCGACATCCGGGCCGTTGTTACGCGCACGGCCACGACGAGCGAGAATACGACCGTTTGATGGACGAACTGGCCCGCCGTTGGCTGGCGCTGGGGCCGCCGCCGGAAGTCTTCGAGTTCTTGCGCTTCGATTTCCGCGAGCTGCAATGCCGTTACGGCGCCGTCTACGGCACGCGTTTCGCCACCCCCAAGCTCGTCGCCATCGAAACGCAAGCGGCGTGATGTCATTCCTTCCGGCTCGGCTTGCGCGGCGCCTCGGCCCCCAGCGCGAGGGCGTAGGCTGTGGCGTGACTGCGGCAGTGGGAAATACTGACGAGCATTTCGCGAATGCCAAGTTTCTCGACCATGTCGCGGGCACCCCCACGAAGACCAACGACGGGCTTGCCGCCCGCATCGTTGCGGATTTCGATGTCGCGCCAACTGATCCCCTTGCGCCAGCCCGTTCCCAGCGCTTTGAGGATCGCCTCCTTGGCCGCCCAGCGGCCGGCGAAGTGCTGAGTCGCCTGTTTGCGGCTCTGGCAGTAACGGATCTCGTGCGGCGTATAGACCCGATTGATGAACAGCTCACCGTGCCGCTCTATCA
Source organism: Pirellulales bacterium (assembly GCA_035534975.1). Classification (GTDB taxonomy): domain Bacteria; phylum Planctomycetota; class Planctomycetia; order Pirellulales; family JAICIG01; genus DATKSN01. The sequence continues at coordinate 1,310 of DATLQY010000361.1, read as the reverse complement.
TGTGAGCGATCCGAAGGCACTCGATGATGTCGGTGCCGATCCCCAGGACATTCATGATGGTCTCAGGTGTAGAAAGGAGCTCATCCTTCATCGCGATCGAGCATTGCGTCGACGGCGCGGCGCTCTTCGGCGTTGAGCCAGGCGTTGCCGGTTCCACGTCCCAGCTCCCATGATAGCTCGAATAGCGACGGGCCGCACCCTGATCGGCAGGTAAGCAAGCGGTAAGCCGCGGCGCTTGTGGACTTGGGACTCGGCAGGCCGCAGCGATCGGCCAACGCGGACGCGGCGGTCGCTGATACCCTGCCGCTCCTGCTGCCGCGGAGCCAACTGCGGCAGCGCACGCAGTAGGGACGCTTCAAGGCCCAAATGAGCGGCGGGACCGCCGCGATCAGCACCAGCACCGATTCGACCCCCCACCAGATCCATAGAAGCGTTCCACGGACCCGATAGCCAAATAGCTCTCGACCCCTGGCCGCTTCCGCGCGCAAGAACTCGAATACGCCTTCCGGCGGCGGAGCGACGAGATCTTTGGCAATGTTTGGAAACGCCCGCCGGGCTTTTTCGAGATCAGCCATTGTGCCGGCCCGGGCAGCGCGCGCTGCTCGATAACTCCAATAATGTTGTCCGCCGGCCACGAGCGCGATCGCGAGGACTGCGCCTGCGTAGGCTGTGGGAGCGTGGGCGAGCGAGCAGACTTGGAGACCCGATATGAGTGCCACTGCCAGTAGCAATCCAAGCAGCAAGGGAAAGACGATCAGGGGCGCGAAGTATGGCTGCACCTGTTGGGCGAGCCAACCGATCGCCGCGCCGGACACGAGCGCCCCGGGAAGCCAGGCCGCGGCGGCGGCGGCGTGCCAGCGTGAGCCGGCCGCATTTGCGAGAGGAGCTACGGACATTCAATCAGTTATACCGTACGCGGCCGACAATACGACATTTCATTCCGCACGTAGAACGGAATTCATTCCGCTCGAAGCCGGGAAACGGAATGATTTCCGATCTACGATGGTGCTCGCCGCCGACCCAGCACGCCGCAGGCGCGTTGCGCTCGCCGCAGCATTTGTAGGGTGGGACAAGCTCGCCTTGGGCGAGCGACGGCCCACCATCGTCAGGCAATGGTGGGCCGGCGCCCGCTCCGCGTTCTTGTCCCACCCTTTTCTAGGTTGGTCAAGTGGGTTATTTGAGCGATTGACGGTCCTCGATATCCGTGCCACGATCGGTCGTTTTTCGCGATTGCGAAAAGGATTTTTCATGGCGACGGTGCTGTGGAATGGAAACTGGTAATCGAATTGTCGCGATCGTGGCTGCGCCGT
>DATLQY010000360.1:0-4572 GCA_035534975.1 Pirellulales bacterium | reverse complement strand
AACCCCGATTGCCCTGCCGCTGCCTTTGGCAGCGGCAGGGCAATCGGGTGGGAGGGGAGAGTTGGGCCCGCGGATCGTAGCTGCCAACGTGAGTTTCCACCGGGCAAGCCGGTGGCATCATTTGATCGATCCTAGCGTTTGAGCGCGTCGAAAAAAAAGGGCGCCCCTTGCGGGACGCCCGTGCGCTTCGAGGTGCAGCCGGAAGACCGGCCGCGCATCCAGGTGCGAACGCCTGTTCGGCGAACCGCTATTTCTTGGTGACCTTGAAGCCCTTCTCGAATGCCGATTCGCCGAAGACCAAATCGAGCTGTTCGTCACCCTTGGCCTTGGTCACTTTGCCCTTGCAGTTGTTGCAGCAGAACGACACCTTGACGCCGCTCACGTCGGTCTCGGTGTCCTTATTCACGTCCTTGCCGGCCAACGGGCACTTTTCCTGCTTCGCCTGTCCGGTCTGGACAAGCTGCAAGTTGGCCTTCGTGGCGTTCTTTTTCGCGTCGAACGCCTTGGGGCAGTTCTCGCAGCAGAAATAGACCTTGGCGCCCTTGTAGTCGACGGTCTTGTCGGCTTTCACCGGCTTTCCCGACAGCGGGCACTTGATTCCGTCGAGCTTGACATCGGCGGCGTAGACCGAAACGGTCAACAATGCCACCAGTACAGCACTTGCAGTGATCCAACGCTTCATGAGAGCCTCCATAACCAGGGTGTTCGAAAACGAGGGCGATAGCCGCTAGTACCCGAATAGGTTACACGATATCGTCCGATTTGTCACCCCATCCCGCATAAATCCCCCAAGATTTATTCCCCCTCGTTCGGCCGGGTCGTTATTGATACTTCACGCGTTCGAGAGTGAGGCATACACGGTGGCTGGGGCAAAGCTTAAGCGATACCTGGTTGCTTTCTAGCCGGGGCATCGCTTACGCTCTGCCACCAGCCACCACTTTCGCGTGGGGCCGGTGGAACTCGGAACGGACCTTGGGGTACATTGTGTCCAGGCCGCCAACGGACCTTGAATCGCAATTTGATTGCGACGGATGTGGGATGCGCCATACGACGACAACTTCCGAGTCGCGCGGTTCGAGCCGGCAAGCCATCGCCACGTGGACGGCCTTGGCCGTGGCGGGCGTCGCGGTGCTCGCTTGTGAGCTCGCGCTGCACGGCCGCGACCTGCCGCTGGGAGTTCCCGGCCAGTGGGCTTGGGAGCGGTTGCCCGTCGAGCGCGTGACTCCCTGGGCCGCCCAGGGCATCGCCCTCTTCCTGGCATTGTTGTTGGCTGCCTGGACGGCCTGGGGGTTGAATTGGATCGAAGGCACCTCGCGCCGCGTCTGGCTGGCGTCGATTGGCTGCACTACTTTGCTGGTAGCCGCTTTTCAGATCGAAGCGGAATCCGTTGCGCCGAAGGGTCTCTACAAATGGGCCACGGCGCTCTACCACGAGCAGATCAGCGGACCGTATTGGGTGGCGCGTCACGAAGTCGGCAGCGTCGATTCGCTGCTGCGTCACTACAACCGTTTCCTGGCCGCGCACCGTCCCGACCACATTTCGACGCACCCGCCAGGCTGGTTCATCTCCTATCGCGTTTTGCTGAATTGGTTCGACGCGCACCCCGGCACCGCCCTTCGGATTTGCCGGATCGCGCCGAACGACATGACCCTTGCTTTCGATCACATCGAACGCGCGGGAGGGCTACTCATCCCGCCGGCCGACCGTGCCACGATCACGGTCGCGGCCCTAGGCAGCCGCGCCGTGGCGGCATTGGTGGTGTTGCCGATCGCCTGGCTCGTGCGACGGCGCGGAAGTCGATCGGCGGCTTGGGTGGCGGCGGCCGTCGCCGGTTTGGTTCCGGCCGGCATCTTGTTCGCGCCACGGTCCGACACGGTTTACCCGACCGTCGCGGCGCTGACGCTGGCGGTTGTTTCGCACGCCGTCGGCGCGCGCAGCACGTTGTCGGCCGCCTTCGCCGGACTGTTGCTGTTTCTTGGCATGTTCACTTCGCTGGTGTTCGCCGCCGTCGCGGCGTTTGCGGGCGTTTACGCCTTGCTCGAGATCGTCGCCGGCCGAAGCCAGGCATCGTCGGACGCGACCTTCTCCTTCCCAACCCGGCACGGCGGGCTGTGCCGCCTGGCAGGTGCCGCGGCGGCCGGATGGCTGGTTGGACCTCTCGTACTCCACTTGGGCTGGGGCCACAATGTTTTTCAGACCTGGTCGATCAACCTGGCGAAGAACGCCGAATTCTATCAACACATGAATCGGACCTATTCGTATTGGGTTTGCGTCAACCTCATCGAGCTGGCCGTGGCATTGGGTCTGCCGGCCGCCGTGTTGTTGGCCGTAGGCGCGTCGAGTGAGCTGCGCGCGATCGCGCGACGTACCCGATTCGATGCGCTCCTGGTGAGTTGGCTGGTGGTCGTGCTGCTTCTGAATTTCTCGGGCAAGAACCTGGGCGAGGTTGCCCGGCTCTGGCTGTTCCTGATGCCGCTCGGTGTGGCCTTGGCCGCGCAGCCATTGACCGAACTCCCGCGGCGCCGAGGTATAGCCGTGGCAGTGTTCGTCGTGCTCCAGGCGTTGGCCTGCCTGGTGCTGTCGCGCGATCTGACGGTGCTGTGAAAAAGGATGAAGGATGAGGGATGAAGGAGGAAGGAGAAAGTAACGGCCCTCGTGTCGCGCAGCGACAAGAAGGAATGAAAAAGGCCGAAGAGACTTTGCCGGATGCCGACATCGGCAGGCGTCAGAAGGTTACGCTCGCGGCAAAAACTCCTGCGTCTCCACGACCCCCAGAGGAAGCAGCCATGGACGATCCATTGGAAACCGCGCTGACTGCGCCCGGCGGGGCGGTTCATTGCCGCGCCACACTCCTTTGTGCCCCCGGCGCTGACGGTGACCTGTGGGCCGTGGAGCGATTGTCGATGGAGCACCAGGAGTTTTTGCCGCGGGCGGTCGCGCGGTTTCACGGCCGCCGCCGGAGATGACTTCACAAAGGGCGCGCGGCAACGTCGGCGGCGCGCGGCGGCGTCAAGGAACGTCCGGCACCTTCCCGCCCGCGACGAGTTGGGCGGCGCCATGACGGCGCGTTTGAACTCAATCAGCTTGATCAGTAGGTCCTGTGGTCCCGTCCGCGGTTTTGTGTTATCGTAAGAGTTTAGCTCCGTGAGTTCTCCGCCCTTGGGGTCTCGACCGTAATGGCAATTACGATTGACGCGATCTATGAGGACGGCAGTCTCAAACTGGCCGCTCCTTTGCCGCTCCCGGAACATGAACCCGTTGAGGTTACGGTTCGCCGCAAGACCAACTGGGTGGCGGAGTCGGCCGGTCTCATCAAGTGGACCGGTACACCGGAGGATCTCCAGCGTTTCGCCGAGGATCCGGAGCTCGACCATCCCACCGCTCCCGAGGTGTCATGATCTTTGCGGATCTGCTTCCCGGAGAATCGTAACTGATTGGAGACCCAAGCGAATCGGGTGTTCTGTTAGCCGGAACGAGCCGACTGTGTCGGTTCAGCTCGCGAGCACGCTGTTCACTCAATCGGACGTAATGTAAACAATCGCCAAGTCACCTTTCGGATTGTTCTTGACGACCGCTTCCGGCGTGTTTCCGCCAATGCGCGAGGCGGTTCGGCTGTCGATCATCCAGAACAACGGGATTCGGTCTTTGTTGCTTGCTTCCGGACCAAAATCGCTGCCGCCTGTCATCTTGCTCAGGTCGCATTCTTCTTTCGGGACGTCGAGCATGGTGGTTGCAATGGTTGAACGGCCGCCGCCGCTGATGCTCAGTTTCATGTGCAGTCGGCAGTGTCCTTTCTTGCCGTCACCGAGTGTGAGAAAATCCGTGTCAATGAGATTCACGGCGAACCGAATGCAGTCGTTGTTTTTTTAGCTTGCCACGCCAAGCGATTCCAAACGGGTCGCCAACTTCTTGCCTTCTCTGTAGAGTTCGATCTCGATCCTGGCAGACGGCATGTCACCGGAAAGATCAATGGTCCCACTCTTCTGGATAATGTGCAGGGCCTCGGCAAAACTGTCGAAGTCCGGCGCCTTATGCCGTATGTCCTGCACGGGACTGCCATGATCGACAGCCAGCAAGAGCGTAACGAGCAGCAATTCACGGCACATGACTTTTCTCCGTCTAGGTGATGAAGGTGATGCCTTTACTCGATGAGCGCACACGGGTGCGAATCGCGTTCGACGTGCGGAATGACTTGCGGTAGGTAAATCTCGCTAACGGCCTTGCCCTGGCGATGAACCTCCCAGGCCGCCTTGGTTTCCCAGGTTTCGACCAGCACGAACCGCCGGTGCTCGTTTTGCGATTGATAGACCTCGAAGCGCAGGCAGCCAGGCTCGTCGCGCGAAAGCCTCCCTTGCTGGGCCAGCAATTCGCGGATGCTTTCGACGCGGCCAGCGTCCTTGACTGTGAGTATGACGTTCAGGTAATACATGGGCAATCTCGGGATTCGCGGCTGATGTACTTCACGCGGCCGAAAATGAGACATTCACGGTGGCTGGGGCAGAGCCGGCAGAGCCTAAGCGATGCCCCGGTCGCTATTAGCCGGGGCATCGCTTAGGCTCTGCCGCCAGCCAC
>DATLQY010000359.1:0-11186 GCA_035534975.1 Pirellulales bacterium | reverse complement strand
GCATGAGGTGCATGCATTTCACGACGCAGTCGGCCCACGCCCTCGCCCGGTCGTCAATCTGATTCAACCGGTCATCGAACGACATGTGGTCCAGCAACGGTGGCGGGCTCGCCAGCTTGAATTGCAACTGTCGAATCAATTCGTCTTTCGACACGATCGCCGCGCGGAGTGCTTCAATCTCCATTTTGTCCTTGGGATCTTTGCGGTACTCCACCTCCTTGATCGTCCTTGGCTTCGAAGCATCCAAAATGCCTCGTAAAAGTGGCTCGACTTTGGCACGCAACTCTTCGTCGAGCTGCTGCCTGAGATCCTGCAGGAGCGTTTTGACTTCTTTCGTTGAGCTCACGGCTCGTCGCGGCGATAATTGGCCGCCCAAGACGCGTCATCGTCAGGAAAAACGCCTTCTTCGGCGTCGCGGTATTGTAGCACATCCCGATTGGGCGGTCACGCGCCCCTCCGCACATTCGGCAACGACGGCGCCAATCCCGAACATGTTTGCGACGTACGCACCGCTTGATTTCCATGGGATATATTCTCTTTGGGGGTGGCGAGCACTTGAATACTTCCCGCTCCCGCCATTGGAAGGTCACGCCTCTAACCCGCCTCCGGCGGGGACTTGCCAAGGGCGTGCGGCAATTGTCGGTGGCGCGCGGCTCCGCCAAAGAACGTCAGACACTTTCGCGCCCGCGACGCCCTCGTTCCCTGAACTGAGTGCCAACGTAGCGCCCGCGTGCTGAGGAGCCGCGGGACGTGGCGGGGCGGCACTATTTGACCAAGTCGGTGATCAATTGGGGTTGAGCTGAGCTTTCATCCACAGCGGGAGCGACTTGAGTTCGTGCGAGCCATCGCGGCGGTGGACAACCATGCCGTCATTCGCGGTGAACGCCCAGGGAAGAATCAACTCGAATCCGCCCTCGACCAACTTGGGAAGTATGGTGGTTACCGCCTGGAAGTTCTCGCGCTCGTTCCAAAGCTCGCCCCGGGCCGGTTGGCCCGCGTGGGCGGTTCCGGTTTCATCCACGTAATTGTACGATCCCAGTTCGCTGCACCACTTGGGCTTGCTTCGAAGCTCCGAGAAATCGGGAACTTGCTCCGGCGAGGCCCGATAGATGTGCATCGCGTAGACGTCGGTCGCGTCGTCGATGTACCGCCGGCGAAACTCGGGGTCGGAATACAGGCGGTATTTCTCTTGCTGTTCCTCGTGCAAGTCCGAGAAACCAACATAGGCCGACGTCAACGGTTTGATGACCTGGTAGATCGTTCGCAGATAACCGTGCGTTTCCTCGACCGAGACATTGAGTTCTTGTGGGAACGCCGCCCAAGTCAGATTACCGTAGGGTTCGTTGGCGACTTCCCACATCAGCACGTGCGCGTGCGCGCGGAACCGGCGGACGTATGTGGCGTACGCCGAGGACAGGGCTTTTAGCCCTTGTTCCGATTGGATCAGATCCCACCGGAACTTACCCGCCAGGTCCTCGGGTCGTTCGTTGCCATTCCCGTCGGCCATCACCAGGATGACCTTCAGTCCCCTTCGCCCGGCCGATTCCAGGAAAGAATCGACGTGCTTGGTTCGACGCGGCTCCAAGGCGAACCGCTCGCCGTCGAATGACATGACGGCGTCGACTGGCGCAAAGACACGGATGATGCGGACCCCTAACTGCGAGATCGCGTTCAGGTCGTTTTCCACCAACTCGGACGGGTAGTCTTGCATCCACTGCATTTGGACGTGTCCCTGGTGATCGTCGACCCAGGGATAGTTCAACCCGAGGTTATCCGGATTAAGCCCGCGACCGCCGCGAGCATCGGAGGCCGGCGGCGCCGCAACTTTGCGAGTTGTCGACGGCTCCTGGCCGTACGTGATTGTCGCCGGCGACGCCGCGAGTACGGCGGGCACGCACAGCATACCAATCACAAACCTGATTGGGTCGTTACAGGGAACGTTGCGCATGGGGCGTCTCGCTGCTGGCGTGGTGACGCTCTACTTCGACGGCAGGGTCTGAAGTTTGTTGTCGTAGACGCGGTACTGGCTGTCGTCGGCCTTTGGGGTCACGGTGCCGGCCGGCTCGATCAGCGATTCCCAAACTTGCACTTCGCGATGCTTTAGCCATAGATCTTGCTGTGAAAACCGGACAGGTAAATAGACCCATTGCGGCGCATCAACGGACTTGCGGGCCTCGACCAGCAGGAGCAACTCCGGGTCGGTGCGAAAGGCGACAAAGGCGAACAACGCGCCGCCCAGCACCTCGGACGACGCCGGGCCGTATTCGTACAGGGGCTTGTCCAGCATTCGCAGTTTCCATTTCTCGCCATAGTGGCTTAGCCAGCCGGTGAAATCGCGAGCAACCTCGCGCGCCTGCCGTTTTCGCTCACGCTCGGTCTCGCCCGGCGCCGGAGCCTTGGGGATTTCCAATGGGACAATGCCGGACCGCGTTTTCCAGTTTTGCCCATCGCCGACGGGCGCGGCTTCAATGGAGCTTGTACTGAGACCATGCAACTCAGCCAGCGTATATCGCTGATCGGCCCTGAGGCCCTGGGCCGGAAATCCGACGATATTGCCCACGACCTCGGGCCGACCCGCATTGAGCCAAACGAAGACGTCGCCATTGAAACCGTTGAAACTGACCCAGCGCATCACGGGCTTGGCGTGGAACGTCAGCGGGTGCTTGTCCTCGCCTTGGACCGCGAATAGCTGCAGCGACTGCGCCTCGTTGAGATACACCTCCCGCCAGGCGGCTTCCGTGTCTTCGACGGGCGGCTCCTGGCCCCAGCCATCCCTACCCGCCGGGTTCGTTGCCAACCAAACGCAAGTGACCAAAGCAGCGATTCGACGACGATTCATATCGAAATTCTCCGGGCGGCACCGCCGCTGCTCGTGTAGTTTACCGGGCTTTCCAAAGAGATGCCTTGCAATTTGGCCTCGACACTCCCTCGATTCGACCATTTTAGACGTGTTGTCTGTAATTGCAAGGGAATCATCTCGGCAGCAGTTGGGAATTGACCGACCAGCGCAACGCCGCTCTTGAACGAGCGGCCTGCTTTCCGGGACGTGGCACAAATGAGAACAATTCGCGTTCTTTCCCGCATGCCAGCTTGACCGACCTGCCGAAAAGGAGAATAATCCCTATTGGGCGGCGGCGGGAAACCCGGCTAAATGAACCGATTTTGCTCATTTCTGACTGCGGCTTCGCTGTTCATCCACGCGCTGCTTGGGTGTTGCTGGCACCATGCGCACCACTCTCTGGACTGCGGCCAGACCATTTCCCTGGCGGTGTACCCTGCCGTATTCGATTCCGCTTGCTGCTGCCGGCACGACGGGGACGACGACGACGGCGACCACCCCTGCCGTTGCCCGCTTGAATGCGGCGGCACATGTGTTTATGTGTCGCCCGAGAGATTGCAAGTCGATTCCCCATTGCAGTGGAATCCGTTGGACCTCGTTCCAGCGATTCCCATGCGGGGCGACGCCGAACTGGCCGCGACCACCTGGCTGAAGCTTTACGGTCCGCCTGGGCCTCGCCTGCCTGTGCCTCCGCACCATCTCGATCAAGTCCTCTTGATTTGATCCCGCGTTCCCACGGTTGATCCACCGAGCACGGTGCTGCGCGCGCCATGGCGCGCAAGGTGCCGGGCCGAAAGGCGGGCGCTGAGTTGGTAAGCTCTTGAAAAAGATCGATTTGGGAGGCCGAGGAACATGTTGCAACACTTCGTCAAACTTCGCACCGCGCCGGGATCGCTCGCGCCGGCGCCGACCGCGGCGCCACCAGGCAAGCACCGAGTCGGCGGGCACCCGCGTTGGTTCTCGAGCGGGATTTCCACCAGCCTGGTCGTTGCCGTGCTGGCTCTGATCGCATATGGGGGACACCGCACCGACTGGACGGTGCCGAAGTTTTCGACGCTGGTTGGCGACAGCCCGGTGGAGACCGAGGAATGGTGCAAGGAACACAACGTCGCCGAGTCGGAGTGCATCGAGTGCCATGACGGCCTTCTCGCGCCGGAAATGGACTACGGCTGGTGCAAGGAGCACGGAATCGCCCAGTGCCCGCTACACCACCCCAACGTGGCCCAGCTCAGGGAGGTGCCGAGCATTTCAGCGGAGACCCTTGATCGCGCGGCCATGGCGCTGAGGCTGCTGCAGCGGCCGGAAAACAACAGCCGCTGCAAGCTGCACCAGCGCCGGATTCAGTTGGCCTCGGCGGAATCGCTCGACAAGGCGGGTATCGAAATCGACGTTGCCGCGGAAGGACCGATCGTCGAAGCCATCGCCGCCTACGGCGAAGTCGTGTACGACGAAACGCGCACGGCGCACATCTCCAGTCGTGTGCCCGGCATGGCGTGGCGGGTCGACCGGCAAATCGGCGACCAGGTGCGCGAGGGTGACGTCTTGTCGCTCATCGACTCGGCCGACGTGGGCCGCGCCAAGGCAGAGCTTCTCCAGGCCATTGCCCATCTACGGCATGAGCGGACGATCGTCAACCGCATGAAACCGCTGGCCGCCGATCGGTCGGTCTCGGGAAAACAATTTCACGAAGCCGAAGCGACGCTGGAAGACGCGAGAATCGGTCTGCTCCGCGCCGAACAGGCGCTCCACAACCTGGGCCTCCCGGTGACCAGCGACGACCTCGCGACCCTCACCACGGATGAAATCACGGAACACCTGCGGCTGCTTGGCCTGCCAGGGGCGCTGGCCGCCGGCCTCGACGGCAAATCGACGACGTCGAACCTGTACCCTTTGAAATCTCCTCTTGCCGGCGTGATCGTCGAGAGAAACCTCGTCGCTGGCGAAGTGGTCGATACGAGCACCAGGTTGTTCACCGTCGTCGACACCAGCCGGATGTGGCTGGTCCTCAATGTGCGCCAGGAGGACGCCAAGTACCTGTCACCCGGACAGACGGTGTTGTTCCGATCCAGCGACCGCCAGGGCGAAAGCGAGATTCGGGGCCGCCTGGACTGGATCAGCACGTCGGCGGACGACCGGACACGGACCGTCAAGGTCCGCGTCGACTTGCCCAATGCGGACGATCGCATGCGGGCCAACACGTTCGGCAACGGCCGCATCGTGCTCCGTGAGGAACCGCGGGCCGTCGTCGTGCCGACCGAGGCCATGCATTGGGACGGTTGCTGCCACATCGTTTTCGTCCGCGACAAGCACTACCTCGAACCGGACGCGCCCAAGTTCTTCCATGTCCGCAAGGTGCGGCCGGGCGTCAAGCAAGGTAGCGCCACTGAAATCATCGCCGGCCTCCTGCCGGGCGAAGTGATCGCCGGCAAGAACAGCGTCGTGCTCGAAGCGCAGCTTCTCAAGAACAACCTGGGAGCCGGCTGCGGTTGCGCCGACGGTCATTAAGCGGTAAGACAAGGACGCGGAGCGTCCGTAGGGCCGTTCCCACGCGGAGCGTGGGAACGAGGAAAGGTCAAGAAACACGGCCATGTTGAACTGGATCATCGACATCTCGTTGCGCCACCGCGTCTTCGTGATCCTCGGAGCGGTAGCGCTGGCGGTCGTGGGCGCGGTGTCGCTGCGTTATCTCGACATCGACGCATTCCCCGACACGACGCCCGTCCAGGTGCAGGTCAACACGGTCGCGCCCGCGCTGGGTCCGGAGGAAGTCGAACAGCGGATCACGTTCCCGATCGAGCAGGCGATCGGCGGACTGCCGGGGCTGGAGAACATGCGCTCCGTGTCGAAGTTCGGGTTTTCGCAGATCGTGGTCACGTTCGAAGACGGGACCGACATCTACTTCGCCCGGCAACTGGTGAACGAACGGTTGGCGACGGTGGAACTGGCCGAGGGCACCGGCCGTCCCAAGATGGGACCGGTGGCCACCGGTCTGGGTGAGGTCTTTCACTACGTCGTGACGGGCAAGGGCAACGACGTGACCGAGCTGCGCACGATCCACGATTGGTTCATCAGGCCGAAGATGCGCACCGTGAAGGGGGCCGCCGAGATCAACAGTTGGGGCGGCTACGAACGGCAATACCAGGTGCGGGTCGACCCCAACAAGCTCATCGAGTATTCGCTCACGTTCGACGACCTGGTGCGCGCGGTGAGCGAAAACAACCGCAACGTCGGCGGCGGCACCGTGCGTGAAGGGTCGCAGAGCCTGCTGGTCCACGGCGTGGGCCGCACGGTGAACGCCGAGCAGATCGCGGCCATCGTGATCACGGCCAACGACGGGGTGCCGGTCCGCGTGGGCGACGTCGCCAAGGTCGAGATCGGCTCCGAAATCCGCCGCGGCGCGGTGACGGCCGACGGCCGCGGTGAGGTCGTGATGGGGTTGGGCTTCATGTTGATGGGCGAGAACACGCACGAAGTCACCTGGGCCATGAAGCACCGGCTCGACGAGATCAAGCCCACCTTGCCCGCCAACGTGACGGTGACCACGGTCTACGACCGCACCGAACTGGTCGATCACGTGATCCAAACCGTGAAGCGGAATCTGTTCGAGGGCGGCTTGTTCGTGGTGGCCGTGCTGTTCCTGTTCCTGGGCAACCTCCGCGCCGCGATGATCGTGGCGTTGGCCATTCCGCTCTCGATGCTGTTCGCGTTTTGCGGCATGTTGAGGTTCGGCATCGCGGCGAGCCTGTTGAGCCTGGGCGCCATCGACTTCGGCATGATCGTCGATAGTTCGGTGGTGATGATCGAAAACTGCGTCCGGCACATCGCCGACCGCGAACCGGGCGCGCGCCGCGTGGTCGATATCGTCCGCGAGGCGGCGGTCGAAGTCCGCAAGCCGACGATGTTCGGCGAGCTGATCATCATGATCGTCTACCTTCCGATCTTGACATTGGAAGGGATCGAGGGAAAGCTCTTTCGGCCCATGGCGCTGACCGTGGTCTTCGCGCTGGTCGGGTCGATGGTCCTCTCGCTCACGCTGATGCCCGTCTTGGCCAGCCTCTTGCTCCCTACGCGGATCGACGAACGCGAACCGTTCTTGATGCGCTGGGCGCACCGCGTCCACGCCCCGATCTTGCGGTTTTCGGTGCGTCACAAGGCGCTGGTCGTCGGCTTCGCGGCGTGCGTGATGTTCCTGGCCTTCGGGCTGATCGCCCCCAACCTCGGCTCGGAGTTCGTGCCGCGGCTTTCGGAAGGGGCGATCGCCGTCAGCGTCGTGCGCCTGACGGGCACCGATCTGGACGACTCGATCGTCTACAACACGCAAATGGAGAAAGCGGTGCTGGCCGAATTCCCCGACGAAGTGGAACACGTCTGGAGCCGCATCGGCACGGCCGAAATCGCCACCGATCCGATGGGCACCGAGCTGACTGACATGTTCATGACGCTCAAACCGCGCGCCCGTTGGACGAAAGCCCACACGCAGGCCGAACTGACGACGCTGGTCGAGCGCCAACTCCGCGACCTGCCGGGCCAACGACTGGCTTTCTTGCAGCCGATCGAGATGCGGATGAATGAAATGGTCTCGGGCGTCCGCGCCGACGTGGCCGTGCGGCTCTACGGCGACGACTTCGACGTGCTCGCCGACAAGGGGCGTGAGATCGAAGCCATCCTGGCGCAGGTTCCCGGCGGCGCCGACGTCAGCACCGAACAGATTACCGGCCAGCCGGTGCTGGAAATCAAGCTCGATCAGCGGCAGCTTGCGCGTTACGGCGTACCGGCGAAGGCGGTGACCGACATCGTCGAGTCGCTTGGGAGCAAGCCCTTGGGAGAAGTGATCGAGGGCCAGTTTCGCTTCCCGCTCGTGGCGCGGCTCCCCGAGGAGTTCCGCGATGGATCCGATCGCATCGGTGGCATTCTGATTCCGACCGCTTCGGGCGAACGGCTGCCGCTGTCGCGTTTGGCGAGAATTCAGGTGATTCAGGGCCCCTCGACGATCACGCGCGAATGGGGCCAGCGGCGGATCACCGTTTCGGCGAACGTCCGCGGCCGGGACATCGGCAGCTTCGTCGCCGAGGCGCAACAGCGGATGAAGGAGCAACTGCGATTGCCTCCGGGCCGGTATTTCTACGAATTCGCGGGCCAGTTCGAACACCTCCAGCGCGCACGCACGCGGCTTTTGATCGTCGTGCCGCTGGCCGGGGCACTGATCTTCACGCTCTTGTACCTGACCTACGATAACGTCGTCGACGCCTTGCGCGTGTTCACCGGCGTGCCGTTCGGCTGGGTGGGCGGGATCTTCGCGCTTTGGTTGCGCGACATGCCGTTCTCGATTTCGGCGGCAATCGGCTTCATCGCGCTCTCGGGCGTGGCGGTGCTCGACGACATGATCCTGGTATCGTACGTCCGCCAATTGCGCCAACGGGGATTGGCCCTGGAAGACGCGGTGGTTCAAGCGGCGATCACGCGGCTACGGCCCGTGCTGATGACCACGCTGGTGGCCAGCTTGGGTTTCTTGCCAATGGCTTTCAGCACGGGCATGGGGGCCGAAGTCCAGCGGCCGTTGGCCACGGTGGTGATCGGCGGCGTGATCGGGGCGATGGTGATGTCGCTCTTGGTGTTGCGTGTGCTTTACCTGTTGTTCAAGTCGCCTGGTGACGCGCGGGGCGAACGAAGCGAGGTCGTTGCGGACCGGCGATTGTCCGAGATCGGTTCCGTTGGATCGTGATTCAACGTAGGGTGGGCACCGCCCACCGCCAAACCTGATATCAAAAAGGAGTACCGTCATGCTAACGCGAAGTTTCGTCACGATCGGTGCGTTGGTGATCGTCGCCGTGGGACAAGCGGGCTGCAATCAGTCGCCGCCCGCGGCGGTGCCGGCGAAAAACGCCGCCGATAGCAAACAAAGCCACGAGGGATGGTGGTGCGACGAGCACGGCGTACCCGAGGACGTCTGCGCTCTGTGCGACAAGAAGGTCGCCGCCAGGTTCAAGGCCGACGGCGACTGGTGCAAGGAACACGACCGCCCCGAGTCGCAGTGCTTCGCCTGCCACCCCGAGTTGGAGGCCAAGTTCGCCGCCCAGTACGAGGCGAAGTACGGCCACGAGCCGCCCAAGCCGGAAGGCGAACACGATGGGCGCGAACATGATCAACATCCGCACTCGTAGGATCCTGAACACAAACCCGCCGCGCAAGCAAGGTGAGGGCTTACCGATCAGGTCGTTGCCGCGGCCGTTGACTTTCACGAGTTGGAAGGCATGTTGCGCACTGACGGCAGGGAAAGTGCCACGGAGGCACCACCGTCAGGTATAACCATGGGAGGGTATAATCTGTAAAAAAAAGCGCTCGATTTCGGCCAAAGCGCGCGTTTTTGATACACCTCAGTGCAACAAGGGGTTCGACCAGGTCAACCGCGTCTCTGCTCTGGTACCTGTGCTCCGGTACCAGTGCCCGGGAACCTACGTCTCGCGCAATAGGTCATGGAAAGGCTTCCGGCTTTACATCGAGTTGACGGGTGACGAAGCTGTCCAGATCGTTGATCAGCGTGAGGAGCTCCTTGAACTGTTCTCGAAAATAGGAGGGTCCGCATGATGGGTCGAGATTGCGAACGCGCCAACGCAGGCCGCGGATGCGCTCGCGATTGTACTCAAGTTCGATCCGCCGGACGACGACGGTCGCCTCCCGTTCAAGTTGACGGTCGGTTCGCGGGCCGATGGCACTTGTGCCTTCCGACTCCTCCTTCGGCTCGAGTCTCTCGGCCGCCTTGACCAGCGTTTTGGCCTTGCCCGCCCTGACGGCGTCGAGCGCCGCCTGCTGGATCGGTTTGGGTTTGTCGACAACGTTGGCGGCATCCGTCACGCTGACCTCACCGGCCTCAACCGCATCGACCAGCGCTTGATCGCCGTGTTGCAATATCTCTCGCGCGCGGCTCACCGATCGCCGGCCCACGTTCAGCAATTCGGCCGCCTGCGGGATCGATACTCGCGGCTCGCCAGACGACGGAGAGTTGCCAATTGGCAACTCATTTTTGGCCATGTTTTCCAGGGTTTTGTCGATACTTTCCCCTCTGCGTGAGGGGTGTTTTCCGTGTTCCAGCGATGCCAGTTTCGCGGCGACGATGGCGCGCTGCGATTCATTGAGGTGCCGGCGGCGCAGGTTCATGGAAACGACGAACGCCACGGGATCGTTCCCCTCCCACGGTTCGAACGAAGGTTGCCGCTTCGCCATCTTGCAGGCTTTGAAGCGATTGCGTCCGTCGAGGATCTGGCCCTCGAAAACGTAGATCGGCTCGCGTTGGCCGTGGGCCTCGATGTCGGCGGCCAACTCCTTGATCTCGCCGTCCGACATGAGCGGAAAAACGTTCGCCAAAGGATGGAACTTCATCATGCACCTCCAATTGGGTTGGAACCTGGTGGTTTGGAGCGGTTGCTACTTTTCATTCATTGCTCAAAGAACCATGTCGACCGCGACCAGCGGCCGGCGTCGTCATGGAGGCATCGTATAGTGGTCTTATGTATATGTCAACAGCGCAATCAAAATATTTTCCTGTTGATGAAACAAAACTGCGGATAACGAACGGGGGCTACTCCACTCGGCCGACAATGAGACATTCACGGTGGCTGGGGCAGAGCTTTGGAGTGCGGCGATTTATCGCCGCTTTTTCCGTTTTTCGTAGTAAAGCGCCCGGGGCGCCTCCCGGCCAACTTGAGCGGTCGGTGGCCGGGGCATCGCTGACGTTGCGCCAGCGGCGAAATCGGCCGTTGGCGGGCTCTGCCACCATGTCCTTGTTCCAAAGGTCACATTCTCGGCCGCTCGGACGATTACGTCGGCGCACCCGTGCAGCGGGTCGCTTGCCCAGCTATAATCGCTTGATCCAATCGCCACCGCGCCCCAAGCGAGGCTTGCCCTTGCCCGTCGAAGCAAAGCCGCTCTTCCGCCCCGACGTGCTCCGTGCGCACCTGGCCGCCTTCGAGCTTCCGTCGCGCGTCGTGGAACATCGCGAACAGCTTTCGCGCTGGGCCGATCTACTCGCCTCCGGCCGCGCGAGCCAGTTCAAAGAGCAGGAGCTGCTGGCCGATTTCCTCACCGATTTCTTCGCGGGCCTCTTGGGCTACACGCGTCCCGCCGACGGGGCCGGCGGGTTTACGTTCTCGCGCGAGAAACACGTTGAGGTCGACGGTAAATTCGCCGACGCCGTGCTCGGCCGCTTCGGCGGCGTCCCCGACGAATTCATCGTCGCCCTCGAAGGCAAGGGCCCCAAGGACCCGCTGGACCGCCCGTTTGCCGGGCGCCGGATGTCGGCCGTCGACCAGGGCTACCGCTACGCGATCAACCTCCCTTGCGATTTCATCCT
>DATLQY010000358.1:0-3573 GCA_035534975.1 Pirellulales bacterium | reverse complement strand
GTTCTGGGAGGCCTGGCAAGACGAGCTGGGGGCCGTGAGGATCTTGGACCCGGCCTGCGGCAGCGGCGCGTTCTTGATCGAGGCCTTCGACCAGCTCCACGCCGCCTACGAGGCCTCGAACGACCGGCTCGGCGAGTTGCGCGGGCACCGCACGCTGTTCGATCTCGACAAGACGATCCTGGAAAACAACCTCTACGGCGTCGACCTGAACGAAGAGGCGATCGAGATCTGCCGGCTAAGCCTGTGGATCAAGACGGCGGAGCGCGGCAAGCCGCTCACGAGCCTCGACCAGACGATCCGAGTCGGCAACAGCGTCGTCGCCGACGCGGCCTTTCATCCCAAAGCGTTCGATTGGCGAGAGGAGTTCGAAGGCGTATTTCAGGAGGTGGGCGGGTTCGACGTGGTCGTGGGCAACCCGCCCTACGTGCGGCAAGAGTTGCTCTCGGCGATCAAGCCGTATCTCGAGCGCGAGTACAGGGCGTACCACGGAATGGCCGATTTGTACGTCTATTTCTACGAACTGGGCCTGCGGCTGTTGCGGCCGGGCGGGCTGTTGTCGTTCGTGGTTACCAACAAGTGGATGAAGTCGGGCTACGGCGAGCCGTTGCGCCGGTTGTTCGGTGAGGCGGCTTGGGTCGAGTCGGTCGTCGATTTCGGCCATGCCAAGCAGATCTTCGAAGACGCCGACGTCTTTCCGTCAATCATCGTCGCGCGGAAACCGACTAAGGCGCCGAAGCCGAAAACGGCGCGGCTTTGTGCGATTCCCAGAGAGCAGCTTCGGATCGAGGATTTGAGCCGGCAGATTGAAACGGAGGGCGTCGTGCTGCCGTTGGGCCAGCTTGGTTCTGACGTTTGGAACCTTGAACCGTTCGGCGTAGCGGAACTCTTGGCAAAGATCAACGGCACAGGCATTCCGCTGGCGGAATTCACTGGCGTCAGACCGCTCGTTGGGATCAAGACGGGCTTCAACGAAGCGTTCCTTGTTGACTCGGCCACGAAGGACGCCTTGATTGCGGGAGACGCGACGTGCGCGGACCTAATCAAACCGTACCTCCGTGGACAGGACTTCAGCCGGTGGTCCCCAACTTGGGCTGGGTTTTGGATGATCGCCCTGAAGTCCAGCGAAAACTACGCTTGGCAGTGGGCGGATGCCGGTGACGATGCGGAACGGGTCTTCGAGCGAACACACCCAACGCTTTACACCCACCTGAACCAATTTCGGGAGGCCCTGAACAATCGCCAAGACCAAGGCCGCTTCTGGTGGGAGCTACGATCGTGCGCCTATTGGGACATGTTTGCCAGCCGGAAACTGATGTACCCGGAGATCACGTGGCGGTCTCAGTGGGTGCTCGACTTGAAGGGTACTCTGTTGAACAATACGGCATATTTCCTGCCATCCGACGATTTCTGGGTCTTGGCGACGGCCAACGCGCCGATCACGTGGTGGTACGCTTGGCGAAATGCGATGCACGGCAAGGACGAGGCACTGAGGTTCATCAAGGACTTCGTACAGGACCTTCCCGTTCCGAGGCCGACGAACCAGCAGCGCGAAGCCGCGACAGGTGGCGTCGAAAAGCTGATCGCGATCGCGCGGGCGCAAGGGGATACGGTTCACACGATTCTAGATTGGCTCCGAGTCGAACACGAGATTGAGAAGCCAAGCATGAAGTTGCAATCGCCGTTCGACCTGGACTCTGATGCCTTGGTCGCCGAAGTGAAGAAACTTCGCGCAAGGAAGCGGCCCCTTACCGCGGCCGGGCTGAAGAGCCTACGTGACGAGCACGCCCGCACAATCGAACCCGCCCAGAAACTGGCTGCCGAGGCGTCGACCTTGGAGCACCAATTGTCGGACCTGGTCAACGCCGCCTATGGCCTCACGCCGGACGAGGTCGCCTTGATGTGGGCGACCGCCCCGCCGCGCATGCCGATCGAAAAGAAACTGAATCATTAGGGAGACCGAGCTTTGGTTGAATCAACGGTGCATCGCCCACTATGCGATGCTCTTCGGGTGCGCAACGCATTGCTTGCCCAGCGCGCCGAACGCTTAATTCTACGAGCCGAGGAAATGCTAACCCGTTCTGTTGCGACATTTCCTACGGGCACCGAGCACGGGCCACCGCACACCCGCGCATTGGAACACATCGCCGTGGCACTCCTTCCGGAGACTTTTCTGGCCGAACTAACCGGCGACGAAGTGTTCTTTCTTGCCCTCGCGTGCCACTACCATGACCGCGGGATGGTTGGAAGTGAAACCGACAACGCTTCACCTGAAGGTCGATCTGCAGTGCGCGAGCAACACGCCGTTCGCGTGCGCGAGCTGCTTCGGCGTGGATGGGAATCTCTTGGGTTTGAGGATCAGAATGAGGCAGAGGTGCTCGGTGACGTTTGCGTCGGGCATCGCCCTGTTCGCGATTCGAATGACCGCGCATCATGGCCAACCACGCCAGAGCAGAAAATCGTCCGTTCAGGTGTTTCAGTGCGCCTTCGTCTACTCTGCGCCTTGATTTATGCGATCGACGAGCTACATATTGGCAGCGACCGGGCGCCAGTCACAGTCGAAGCCCAGGCCGGAATCGAGAATGCCACATCGAAGCGGCATTGGCGACGACACCAGCGAACATTCGGACCCGTTCGTCACGTCGATTCGATCGACTTCGAAGTGAAGGTAACCACCCTTGCGTTGGAGTCGGACCTGCGCCGAAATCATCTGCGCAAGGCGTTCCTCGCCGTTGCGGACCTGCGCCGCGAATCTGGCAGCGCCGGCATCGCGGCTTACCCGCGACCAATCGTTGTCCGGTGGAATCGCGGTGCCCTATGGGAATTGCTGATCATCGAACAGCTTGCGGCCATGGACGGACGGAATCGTGACGCCTTGGTGGAGGCCGTTGCGGACGCCTACACGGCGGGAAGCTCAACTTTTACGCGATTGCAAGACTTTTGCCGTGAGATTGGTGATAAGAACCAGTGGAAGGCCGAAATCGGAGCCGCCGTCGACCTGATGCTTCAGGCCGGATGGTTGTCGAAGTCCAATCACAATCTGACACTCGCTGTTACGCGCGATGCCCACAAAGCAATTTACGAGCGTGTCCAGGAAGCCGACGACGAGGAGTGTCTCCTTTCAGACTACGCGGAAGCCTACCACCTCTTCGACGTGTTTCGAAACGCGTATGGAAAACGATATGTGTCCGAATATCTTATCCCGGAGATTCAAAACAGGTATTCGGTCTGTTTGACCGCCGACTGCGCAGTACCGCACCTGTGGGAGATCGTCAAGGCATTTCCAAGCGCGGCGGAGATGGCGTCGCGCTTCGGGCCGCCGGTCTCTCCCGTGGAGAAGCGAGAGTCGCTCGCGGCGGCGGCTGTCGCCGGCGCGCTGGTCGATGTTTTGCGCAACCCGTTCGTGCTCCTTGATCCCGCCACAAGAAATGCACTTCGGGAGGGGGTGAGTTTTCTGTCGCAGTCGCTTGAAAAGCATTTGCGGTTCCTCGAAGAACTTGCGGTCGTTCGAGGTTTTAGCTGGGAGCAATTGAGGCGTAGTATACGAACGCCGGGAGTTTGGGACGATGACCAAGA
>DATLQY010000357.1:0-5569 GCA_035534975.1 Pirellulales bacterium | reverse complement strand
CGGGCCGCAACAGGTAGGCCAGCGCGGTGCCCGACGTCAGCCCGGCCAGATCTTCGCGAACCACCTCAGCTTTCTTGAGCGCGGCCAAGGTGGCGGCATCGATCGTCAGCGAACCATCCAGATCTCGCGCGATCATGGCCACGGCTTCGAAGGGTGCCATGTCCTTCGTCGAAAAATCCACCGCGTGGGAGAGATTTTCGTGGACCGCCGCAAACTGCTTCGCTGTCAGGCCGAATGGCGAGGTGTTTTGCCCCTTCGCCTGTTCGGGACCGTTTTCGCGGAGCTGCTTGAGCCACTCGGCGAGGGCGGCCCGTTCGCGCGATGAGAATTTTCCGCCGGGCACCACCAATTGGTCGTTGTCCGTCAACACGCCAATCACGCGGTACACTGGCCTCGCTTCGCCGCCGGACACCCTGACCTCCACCTTGTCGTCGGCACCGGACTTGCGGATTTGCAAGGCGTCAACTTTCAATTCCGTCAGCAGCTTGTACCATTGCTGCTGTGACGTGAGGGGGAAATTGCTCTGCATCACCAGTTCGAACTCGACGCGCGGCCCGCCGGCAGCCCATGCCGGCGGCACGAGAAGGAGCAATCCCAGCGCCGCGGCCATGGCCGCTTTGGTCGTTGACATCGACATCGTCGGGATCCTCGTTCGGAAGGGTTGCCCTTGGGGATTATAGCATTGGATGGAACGCTGAGGAGGAGGGATTGACGCCGAAGTCGCAAGTCTTCATCCTTCATCCTTCATCCGTCGTCCCTCATCGTTCAAGCAAGGAGCCGACACATGCCGCGACCGGTCACGCTGTTCACGGGCCAATGGGCCGATTTGAAGTTGGATGACCTCGCCCGCAAGGCGGCGGAGTTCGGTTACCAAGGGCTCGAATTGGCCTGTTGGGGCGATCACTTCGAGGTCGACAAGGCGCTGGCCGACGACGGCTATTGCGCCGCCAAGCGCGATCTGCTCGAACGGCACGATTTGCAGGTTTTCGCGATCAGCGCGCACCTGGTGGGTCAGGCGGTGCTGGACCCAATCGACGAGCGGCACCAGGCGATCTTGCCGCCGCACGTTTGGGGCAAAGGCGATCCGGCTGGCGTCAACGCCCGCGCGGCCGAGGAGCTGAAGAAGACCGCCCGCGCGGCCCAGAAGCTGGGCGTCGACGTGGTCAACGGCTTCACCGGATCGAGCATTTGGCACCTGCTTTATTCGTTTCCGCCGGTGCCGCCCGCGATGATCGACCGCGGCTACGAGTTGCTGGCCGAGCGGTTCAATCCGATCCTCGACGTGTTCGGCGAATGCGGCGTTCGGTTCGCCCTGGAGGTCCATCCCACCGAGATCGCATTCGACCTGATGAGCGCCGAACGAACATTGCAGGCGCTGGAGCGCCGCGAGGAGTTCGGCTTCAATTTCGATCCCAGTCACTTGCACTGGCAAGGGGTCGATCCGGTCGAATTCATCCGCGCTTTCGCCGACCGGATTTACCACGTACACATCAAGGATGCAATCACGACTCTCAACGGGCGCAGCGGCATTTTGTCGAGCCATCTGAACTTCGGCGATCCGCGCCGCGGCTGGGATTTTCGCTCGCCAGGGCGTGGCGGGGTGAACTTCGAGGAGATCATCCGGGCGCTCAACACGATCGGCTACGAGGGGCCGCTTTCGGTCGAATGGGAAGACATCGGCATGGACCGCGAGGCGGGGGCCAAGGAAGCCTGCGAGTTCGTCCGGCGGATCGACTTCCGGCCCAGCGGCGTCGCATTCGACGCGGCATTCGAGCGGAAGAAGTCGTAGCGCGGACTTACCGCATTCGGCGGATTCTGCGTTGTACTTCACGCGGCGGACGATGAGTCCCTTTGCCGCGAGAATATGGCGGTGGTTCCGGCCGCGTGGTAAGTTGGATCTATGTGTCCTCTCGTTCCCACGCTCTGCGTGGGAACGTCTCCCCGGACGCTCCGCGTCCACGTTCCAGAAGCGTGCTGACGCCCTGCACCATCCGCATGGTATGCTGGATAGATAACATGAACTCCTCTCATCATGCCCCGCAAAATCAAATCGTTCGTCGCGCGCCTCTGCGAGGGGCGATCATAGGCCTGGCGTTGCTTGCGGCGGCGCCGGCATCCGCCGAGACGGTCGAGGACGAGCACGCGGAGCTCACGACGCGGTATGCCGCCGAGCTTGCGAAGCTATGCGCCTGGTGTGACGCCAATGATCTGGCCGACGAGGCGAAAACCACGCGCCGTTGGCCACTGCCGCACGCGCCGTTGACCTTGGTCGTGCCCCTGGTCGACGAGGCGGTGGACGAGCCGCAAGAAGCCGACGATGCGCCCGCCAAGGCCGCCGAGTGGCGCGCGCGGTTCACTGAGCTGCGACAGGCGCAAGGTGAGGCGCTCTTTTCGCTTGCCCGCCGCGCGGCCGGCGAGAAACAGATGACGCTCGCGTACCGGCTGGCACACGAGACGCTGCGCGAGGACCCCCGCCACGAGGACGCGCGGAAAATGCTGGGCTACAAGTTGCACGAAGGCCACTGGTTGACATCTTTCGAGGTGCAAAAGACGCAAAGCAAGCAGGTTTGGCACCCGACGTTCGGCTGGCTCCAACGCACGCAGGTCGAGCGCTACGAGGCCGGTGAGCGGTTCTACAAAGGGCGCTGGCTCAAGGCCGAGGATGAGGCGCGGCTGAGGGCCGACATCGACCATGGATGGGTTGTCGACACCGAGCACTACCATATCCGCACGAACCATAGTCTCGAAGAAGGGGTCCGCTTGGCGACGCGGCTCGAGCGGCTCCATCAGCTTTGGCGGCAGCTCTTCGTGCGGTTCTATCTGGCGGACGAGCAGATTGCAAGGTTATTCAAGGGGGGCGCGCTTCCCAAAGGCCCTGCCAAGCGGCTCCAGGTGACCTGTTTCCGCAATCGCGACGAATACAACCGGACCCTGATTGTCAAACAGCCCAAAATCGCCATGACGACCGGCTATTATTGGCCCGACCTCCGCATGGCCTATTTCTTCGCGGGACAGGACGACAGCAACCTCTATCACGAGGCGACGCACCAATTGTTCAGCGAAGTGCGCGCCATGTCGCCCAAAACGGGCCTCGCGGCGAACTTCTGGATCGTCGAAGGGATCGCCTGCTATATGGAATCTCTAACAGTCGGTAATGGGCAAGGGGATGATAGCTTCTGCACGCTCGGCGGCGCCGACGCGATCCGATTGCAAAACGCCCGCGTGAGGCTGTTGGACCACGATTTCTACGTCCCGTTGAACGAGTTGACCCGGCTGGGGATGGATGCGCTCCAGGACGACGAACGGATCAAGCAAATTTATAGCCAGGCGTCTGGATTGACGTACTTCCTGATCCACGTCGGCGACGGCCGCTACCGCGACGCGCTGGTCGCCTATCTCGTCGCCGTCTACACCGCTCGCGACACGCCCGGAACCCTGGCCGAGCTGACCGGCCGGAGTTATAGCGAATTGGACCGCGAGTACCGAGCGTTCGTGCAAGGCGTGAAGAAAACGGACGGGAGATAGGAGTCGGAAGTTAGGAAACATGCCATTTCGCACGATTGCGAAGGCGAGTCGCACTAACTGACTTCCCAGTTGAGGTTCGGGCCGTCGAGCACGAGCGCGATGTGCTCCTACCATCGACGTCCAAGGACTCGACGGCCGATTTTGGCAAGATCGTGACCTCCGCTCCCGAATCAATCAACATCGAAACGCCGGATACGATCGACCCTTTCTCAGGACTGCGGAGAGTCGCTTCGGCAACCGGGGCGGGAGGCGAAAACCCGTCGCCGTTATACGCGGCCATCGTGCGGTTCCTCAATGACCTCGAGTGCAAAGTCGGATATCTGCTCGGGGTGTACCAAACGCGGGCTGGCGAATCGATACCTGGCGAGAGGCTCAAGTGCCGGAACGATTACGTTCATTCAGCCGTTTTCGCGAAGAACTCATCGCTGGCGACCATTTCGGCGATGATCTGCTCGTCGCGCTGGCCGCCGGCAAGTTGACCGACGAAGGACTCGACACCCACTGGGTCCAGTGGCCGGTCGAGGAACGCCTGGTAGAAGCCCGACACCAGATTGCGGCGGTACTCGTCGCTGCCGAAGATGATCGCCGCGACGCTGGCCGGCGTGGCGCCCTTGGCCATGGCCGCGTCGAAGTAAGCCCGTCCCGAGGCGTCGACCTCCCTGCCCAGCGCATCTTGGAAGAGCGCGTCGAGGAAGCCGTCTTTGGTGCCACTGCCGTGCGTTTGAAGGTACTCAGGCGAGCTGACCAGTATCTGGGCCAATTCCTCGTCGGTGCCACCGCTGTAGAGCAACGCCGTCCAGGCTTGAAGGCCACCTGGGTCCGGCGCGCGGTGCAGATAGGTTTCGTAAAGCGCTTGCACTTCATCGCGCTGTTCCTCGCGTGGAAGCGCCAGTTGCACGATTTCATAAGCCAACTGGCCGTGGCTCTCGCCGGCGTCGAGCTTGGCGGTCCAGTAGTCGAGCCCGCCTTGTTCCGCGGCGCGGTGCAGTACGTCGCGGTAGATCTCCATCACGTAGCGCTGGTTCGCCGTGCCGCGCGTGCCGTCGGGCAATAACTCTTCAAGAATCGTGGCCTGAGTCGTGACGGTTGCCATTAGCCCGCCGCCCGAGATTGCCACCGCAACCGGGTAGACGTGCTCATCGGCGTAAGTGTGCGAGCCGCTGACGGTGTACGTTCCGCCGGCGACGGCAATGCTGCCGGCGCTGGTTGCGCCGTCGCCCCAGTTGATCGTGGCACTGAAATCGCCGGCCGGCTCCGAACCGCCGCTAAGCGTGAACGTGGCCACGGCCACGCCGGAAAGTGGCGAAAGCTCGAAACTATTGACCGCAAGACCGACGCCCGAAATCGATTGTATGCTTGCGCCTGCGGACACCAGGGCCGAGGTGCTCGCCGCGGTCTTCGCCCCGGCCACGTCGTCGATCTGGCTTGCCACGAAATTCCCACCGGCCATCGCATAGGTATGGCTGCCGAAAACCGCGAACTGTCCGGCCGCGGCGCGCTGGTCCACCACCGCTCCGGTGGACGATGTCCCATCGCCCCAGTGGATCGTCACCGTGAAATCGGCCGTCGTCGCGGCCGGATCGGCGTCGCGGAACGCCGCCACCTGCGTCGAAACCTTTACGTTGGCTTGCGCCGCGATGGGAATGCCCGGCAACGCCGAAAGCGCAGCATCGGGCGCCGCCGAGACGGCAACCGTGCCGGCGGCCGATAGCGACAATCCGTCGCGCCGGACGAGCCCGACCGACACGGGGTAGCTGCCCGCCTGGGCATAGCCGCTGGTGCCCAGCACTCGAAACCGCCCGGCGTTCGCGGAGTCGGAGGTCACCAGTCCGGTCGATTGGTGGCTGTCGCCCCAATCGATGTTGGCGGTAAAGTCACTCGGCTGCTCGCCGGGGTTCTGATCTTCGATCGTCGCCACCACCGTGTTGAACGAAACGCCCGCGCTGGCCTGTGATGATGTGCCCGACGCCGTTGGGAGCATGCCGGCGGTGGCCGTCGCTTGCGCGACGGCCGAGGCCCCGCCGATGTCGGTGATCGTCACGAT
>DATLQY010000356.1:0-2617 GCA_035534975.1 Pirellulales bacterium | reverse complement strand
GCCGCACACGTTCATGAACGCCAGCGGCGCGAGCGTATTGGCCGCGCGTGACTTTTACAAATTGCGCAATGCGGAACTGTTGATCGTTTGCGACGACTTTAACCTGCCGCTGGCCAAGCTACGGATACGGACGAAAGGATCATCGGGTGGGCAAAAGGGGCTGGAAGACATTATCAGGCGGTTGGGGGGTGACGACGTCGGCCGGCTGCGGATTGGCATTGGGAGTCCACCTGACGGCTGGGATCCGGCCGACTATGTTCTCGGCAGGTTTAGCAAGGCTGAGCGGCCGGAAATCGACGCAGCGGTCTGGCGAGCGGCCGACGCCGTGGCGGTGTGGGTGCGCCACGGCATCGACGAGTGCATGAGCAAGTACAATTGAATCGCCCCTTTTTTATGACGGAATCGATCAGGAGTCAGGTCTTGGCACAACACGTTTACGAAGGACTGTTCATTTTCGATTCGAACCGCTATGCGCGCGATCCGGGGGGCGTGTCGGGGCAGGTCGCCGAGTTCATCCGAAAGTGCGGGGGTGAGATGATCGTCAGCCGGTTGTGGGAAGAGCGCCGGCTGGCCTACCCGATCAACGGGCAACGCAAGGGGACCTATTGGTTGTCGTACTTCAAGCTCGACAGCCGGCAATTGGCCACGATCGAACGCGACTGCCAGCTCAGCGAAAGCGTTTTGCGGTGCTTGCTGCTCAAAGTCGATCCGCGAATGGTCGATCCCTTGGTGAGCCACGCCACGTCGGCAGTGGGAGATCCGGGAAAGTCGCGTCGCGCCGACACGCCGGCCATACCCGACGAACCCGTGGTCGAAGGCATCGTGGAAGAAGTGGAAGAAGAGGTGGCGGAGTTGAATTGACGATTGCTGATGGATCTTACTTTGGCACCAGTTCCTTTTTGCACCAGGTTTCTCGAACCCCGAGGGGGATCGCATGGCCAGTTTCAACAGGGTTATTTTGCTCGGCAATCTGACGCGCGATGCTGAATTGCGGTACACGCCCAGCGGCACCGCCGTAACCGACATCGGCCTGGCGGTGAACGACCGGCGCAAGGGTGCCAACGGCGAATGGGTCGACGAAGTCACGTTCGTCGACATCACGCTCTGGGGCCGTACCGCGGAAATTGCCTCCGAGTACCTGAGCAAGGGCTCGCCCGCCCTGATCGAGGGGCGATTGAAGCTCGACACCTGGGAAAAGGACGGCAAGAAAAACTCGAAACTGAAGGTCGTCGGCGAACGATTGCAACTCTTGGGGAGCAAGCCGGGCGCTTCCGGCGGACGAAGCGGCGGTGCGGCCGGCGGCGCCGGCCGGCCCGCCTATGACGAATCGGAATTTGGTGCGCCAGGCGACAGCTTCGGCGAACCCAGCGGCTCGGCCTCGGCAACAGAACCATCCGAAAAAGATATCCCATTTTAGTTCCGTCTTAACGCTTGAACCCTCATGCCCAACGCCAAAACACCCGTCCGCTCCAAGCGGCACAAAATTGCCGTACGCAACAAGCGATTGCCGCGCGCCGCCAACGGCGGCATCGAATTGCTCTTGATCCAATCCGTCGATCACCTGGGCAAGCAGGGCGACGTCGTCTCGGTCAAGCCGGGATTCGCGCGCAATTACCTTTTACCGCAAGGGCTGGCCACGCTGGCCACCGATCATCACAAACGGATGATCGAGAAGCACCGCGCCCGGCTGCAAGAGATCCAGAACTCGCGGCTGGCTGGCCTGCGGAAACTGGCTGACGAGCTTGGCCACCAGAGCGTGACGATCGAGGCCAACGCCAACGACGAAGGGCACCTTTACGGCTCGGTCGGCGCCGCCGAGATCGTCGCCGCGCTGAAGCGCAACGAGTTCACGGTCACCACCGACCAGGTGCGGCTCCGCGGTCCATTGAAGGAGCTCGGACTGTACACCGTCAACGTCCACCTCGGTCACGAGGTCGAGGCCGAGCTCAAGGTGTGGGTCGTGCCCACCGTCAACGACGACGTTCCGGCCCCGGAGTCGAAGGGACCGAAAGAAGCGGCGGGTGCGAAGGAAAGCGCGGCACCGAAGGAAGCCAGACCGGGCTAGTCGCCGCGGCCCGGAGCTGTCTAGTCGCCGCGGCACGGAGCTGTCGGGCCAACACGGAGGTCGCGAAGGGATGGCCACGTTTCAGCGAGTGGATGATCGCCCGGCGGCGCAGAAGGGCGCAGGCTCGCGCGCGACGGCGGAGCTTTTCGATCGGCTCCCGCCACAAAACCTCGACGCGGAAAAGGGCGTTTTGGGCAGCCTGATCCTGGTCCAGGATTTCTGCGATGAGGTCGCTTTGTGCCTGCGGGAATGCGACTTCTATCTACCGCACCACCAGGTGCTCTACCGGCACCTGCTGGCGATGCACAACGAGGGGCTGCGGATCGACCCGACCCTCCTCCACGAGCGGCTGAAGCAGCACGACGACGTGGAAGCGGTCGGCGGCCTGGTCTACCTCGCCGAGGTCGCCGATAGCGTGCCTACCGCCGCCAATGCCGAGTTCTACGCCAAGATCGTCCGCGAAAAAGCCACACTGCGCACGCTGATCCATACCAGCACCGAAATCCTCCGCGACGCCTACGATCCGACGATCGACAGCCGCGACATGCTCAA